>SCUC01000249.1 GCA_004322375.1 Bacteroidota bacterium | reverse complement strand
TGACTAAAAAAGTAGTTCCACCACCAGCAGCAATTGCAACGCCAATACCTATTCCAATATAAACCTTATACTTATTCAACGTTTGTAATACCTGTAGAGTAGTTTCTTTCATCTTCGTCTTTCTTTTAATAATTTATAAACCGATTAAAGATTCAGCGTCTTTAAAAATTTCTTTAATATCTTTTTCTTCCAAACCTGCCCCGCGAGCAATGCACTCGGCGCGGTTTCGGTCTAATAAATCATCAGGTGTATGGGAATCCGAGCCAAAGATAAGTTTTGCTCCAACCTTTTTGGCCATCTTGACGACATGGCCATTTGCATAGGCATGCCCTTTCCTGCCGGAGATTTCCAACCGTACACCATTGATTTTAGCAAGCTTTGCATCATCTTCTGTTATAAGACCCGGGTGTACCAGGATGTCCGCGCCCGCTTCTATGGCTGCCCGGTTTGTCCCCGGAAGCACAGGTTCGGTAATCGTTTCACCATGCACCAGCACAATGCATGCGCCAAGTGCCTTTGCCCGGTTTACCATGGATTTTATGTGTTCCGGACGAATGTGGGTTAATTCAGCTCCACCGAGTATCTTGATCTTTGCAACAGCCGATATTTCTTTACAGGCTTTTAAGACATTCGGTATTACCATATCAATATTGGAGTAATCGACATGGTCTGTTATTGCGAGTCCACGAAAACCCTTTGCCTCGCAACGGCGTATCAATTCTGCTGGCAGAAGTACACCATCAGAAAATAGCGTATGCGTGTGTAAATCAATCATTGGTTACAGATAAATCGCAGAGGAGGAATTTTAATGCGCCCGAGACGATTTGAACGTCTGACCTACGGTTTAGGAAACCGTTGCTCTATCCAGCTGAGCTACGGGCGCATTGTATCAATATACGTATCCCTTCATTCCTTACATTGTAAAAGGTATACACAAAATGAAAAAATCCGAATGGCACAAAACATAAATTATAGCCTTAAGATAGAAAAAATCAACATCATTCCACAGAGAGAATTCGATTGAAGTAACCAAAGCTTAATACTATACTAAATTGACATAAATTTGTCCCATAACATGGCTATGTTATTCATCCCTCGACAAGCTCAGGATGAAAGGTTTATACGGAGTAAACCGCTCGTGGTGAGTTTGTAGAACCATGATGGTAAGAGAAGGGGAAAAAGGGAATAAACCTTTATTATACGAGTACACAAGGTAGTTACTGTAAAAAAATCCTGGTTGTTTCACACAAACGATAGAGGGCGAAATCTTTATGCGCTTCATTTTAACCCCCCGACGTATCCCTGTATTATTTTTTCTTGCCATGTTTGTCATCGGTTGTGGTATCAAAGACCCCGATGACTATAATCGTCAAGGTGTTTCTTTGGATAGTCAGGGTAAGATTGACGATGCCATCAATGAGTATAAGAAGGCATTAAGGCTGGAACCCAATAACAGGGAAGCACATTACAATCTTGCCGTAACGTATCACAAAAAGGGGTCGTTTAAAGAAGCTATTGAAGAATACAAAACGGTATTGGGACTCTACCCAAATGACCCGGAAACACTGTATAATCTCGGTACACTATATGCCAGAAACAACATGCAGGACGCAGCTATTTTTGTCTGGGAGAAGGCAGTTGAATTAAAACCCGATTTTTCTGAAGCTCATTACGCTTTAGGGTTTACCTATGCGCAGAGAAAACAGTTTGACGAAGCTATTAAAGAATATAATAATGTCCTCGACAAAAAACCAGATGATGCGGTTACTCACAACAACCTGGGTGTCGCTTATACTGAAAAAGGCCTCCTGGATGAAGCGATTGTTGAATTAAAGAAATCTATACAAATTAATTCATCAATGGCGATGACCCACAAAAATCTTGAGTTTGCATATAGGAAGAAAGGAATGGAGACGGACGCGGATATCGAACTTAAAC
>SCUC01000248.1 GCA_004322375.1 Bacteroidota bacterium | reverse complement strand
CGGAGCATTAGTTCGATTAACAACGGAATCTTTCATCATGGACGCGTTCGCGATGAATATCGGGGAGTATCATGTCTATTCAGCCACCGCTACTCCGGCCTCCGTGGCGTATGTTCGAGACGACGGGCAAAATTTTTTCGGAACGTATTTGACGTTGAAGACAATACCGCAGCACAGGATGGATTATTACGCGTTCTATCAATGGAACCGCAGGCAAACCATAGCGGATGAAGCCGACTTGCTCCGGCTGACGCTGGGTACTTTCCAAAAAGGAGGCTGGGAGAAGTTCGAATATGACGCTGAAGCTTCATACCAGATGGGGAAAACGATGGGGACCGATATTTCCGCTTTTTTACTTTCTGGGAATGTTGGATACCGAGCGGAAATGTCCCTCTTAGCTAAAATCGCTGTAGGGTGCGATTATCTTTCCGGGACATCTGTAACAGATACGAAATACAAATCGTTTGACCCGGCATTTCACACAGGACACAAGTTTTACGGATTTATGGATTATTTTATCGCTCCTGCAAATACAAATTATGCAGGGCTTGTAGATGTGTATGCGCGTGCAGGACTTAAATTTTCAGATGAGCTCGATGGAAATCTCTGGATTCACCAAATGTCATTGGCAGAAGAAGTGAGCGGCGAAACGGGACTTGGCCAGGAGATTGACGCAACCGCGCTGTACAAGCATAATCAGTTCGTCGGTTTTGAGTTAGGAGTCTCGGCATTTATCCCGGGAACAATCATGCAGCAACGTTTTGGTCATGCAGACGTAAGCTGGTGGGGCTATCTTACAACCACGGTAACATTTTAGCACAGAGTTGTGAATTGATGTTACGTAACAACAACCATCTATTTCTGCCTGAATAGTGAACGTACCTCTTGCCTTTCTTCTACGAGCCGTAGGCAAGGAGGGGAATTAATCCCCTCTTGAGAGGGGATTAAGGGGTGTGTGTAATACAGCAGATGCAGTGAAGTGATTTCGTGTTGAATAAATTATGCACATGCATAACTTCAATTATGAATTATTGAGTCATAATCTTACATTGACACAAGTGATAACGATTCAATTATTTCTATCAGCAAGGATACAATTATGAAAATACCAAAACGTTACCAAAATTTTTTAAAAGAGCATCCCGCCGTTGCCTCTGCTTACGAAGCGTTAGGGACATCGGTACATTCCGCAGGACCATTGGATGCAAAGACGCGAGAGCTTGTCAAGATAGGAATTTCAATCGGCGCGCGTATGGAAGGAGCGGTACATTCTCATGTTCGCAAAGCCCTTGAGAATGGCGCGAGGGAAGATGAAATTCGGCATGTTGCATTGCTGACTCTTCCTACACTGGGATTTCCATCTATTATGGCATCGTTAAGCTGGCTGGAAGACGTGTTGAAGAAACCACAAAGGAAAAAGAAGTAGTTGTACGATACTCACAGCGACACACATATTATGGTTCAGGCGGGGTTGCTTGTATGATGCTTGAGCAATTGTTGCAAGAGACCGCCAGGCAACACCGGCACTTATGTCCGCGGCAGGTGCTTGGCGTGCGCATGGGGTTGATGGCAGGGAAGACTTTTCAAGCTTCGTTCCCGCAAAGCGATAAACGCTATGTTATTATTTGTGAAACCGACGGGTGTTTTACCGATGGGTTATCTATGGTAACGAATTGTACCGTAGGGCACCGAACTCTCAGGATAGAGGATTATGGGAAAATTGCTGCAACCGTTATTGATACGGAAACTGAGAGAGCATTACGTTTCTCACCCGGTAAATCTATTCGAAAATTGGCGCAAGAATATGCCCCACCCGGCAGCACAAAGTGGCAAGGGTATCTGCTTGGTTATCAACAGATGAGTGAGGAAGAACTTTTCGTCGTGCAGCCCGTGAAGCTGATGACATCAATTCGATCAATCGTAAGCATGCCCGGTCGGAAAGCAATGTGTGTACAGTGTGGTGAAGAAATAATGAACGACAGGCACATCATGAACAACGGGTATTCATACTGTAAACCATGTTTTTCCGGCGGGTATTACGAGCCGATAGCTATTGCTGGAGAAGCCCTCGCTCCAATGCAACTCTCGATGTAACCCCTGCAATAAAAGGTGAACAAACTTTATAAACGGTTCCAATTAGTAATCGTTCGCAATTCTAAACATTGGAAGTAATAGGCGAATCGGGTGGATGTCCTATTTCCAACAAAAAAAGCCGACCCTGTTTCCAGAATCGGCTTTCTTGTTTTCCTGTTGCTAATCACATCCTCAACTATCGGAGCGTAGCAAAGACCTCGCCTTAGCAGGCTCATCTACTCACAACTCACCACTCACTATTTTATGAGCATCATCCTCTTCACATCGGTAAAGGTTTGCTGTATTCCATCTTCATCAACAGATTGAATGGTGATACGGTAGAAGTAAACACCGCTCGGCAGAGTATTTGCATTGAATGGAATCTCATACTCTCCTTCTTCTACCGCTTCATTGTCGAGGAGCGCTGCAACTTCCTGCCCGAGAACATTGAATACTTTCAATGTTACAACACTCTTCACCGATAACGAATAACGGATAGCGGTTGAAGGATTGAACGGGTTCGGGTAGTTTTGTTCCAACGAGAAATCATTCGGTATCTCGACTGAAGGTATCGGTAGAAATTCTGCATGAGGCGTTGCTGTTGGGCTTTCGCGCAGATAGGAAATTTCATTAACAGTGCGAACTCCCGTCAGCATCAAACGCGTGCAGCTCCAGCAAAGCGTATCTACTGTAGAATCGGCGAAGGCTGAATTGATGTTCTTGATAACGGAGAGATATGTTGTTGAATCCGTTCCCCGGGGGAAATTTCCGCAATTCAGGAACTGGTCAACATACGCTGCGATATCTTCGACCCGGTCGCCGTTAAAGGGATCATTTACATCATCATTGCTGTTATCATACACAAGATCAGCCAGCCCGTAGGGGAACTTAAGGTAGCTGCTTGCCAGGATATTCAATTTCAACGCAAGCAGTTCTGCGAACAGCTCGTTGTCGTGAACTTGGGGTGAAAGCTCGCTGAGCTGCTTTAAAAACGGCTTTCCATTGTTTAGAGTATCAAGGCATCGGGGCGGTCCGCTGTGAAAGAGACGTTTCTTGTAAAGAGAGTTCGATGCATTAGAATATTTTTTCAGGGCGACAGAATGCGCTCCGCTCGAAGCGCCTATCGTGAAAGGAAATGCGCGAAGAATAGTCAAGTCTTCCCCAACGTTATGCAGGTTTGGCTTGGGCAACAGAAGAGTTTGCTTTGTGAACAGGGAATCAGGAACGGATTTCTTTTTCTTGATATTCCCCCAGGCATATTTCGCTTTCATTTTCGCGCCTTTTATTCCCCTGCCTTCAACGATAACAACCGTTCCCGAATCGAGCGGCGTCGTGAAGAGCGCGCTTACTTTGGCTACATTGGAGAAGGTCGCAACTGTTTCGGACGTGACCGCTTTCTTGATGATACCGGTTGCCTTCATGCTCAAATCCACGGAAAGCTTGCCGCCAACCTGTGTTGAATCAACAGAAAGCAGGAAGCTGAAATCAACAGCAATCGGCTTGCACTTTTCCGCTTTATACTTTCCTTTCGAATCTTTTGCTAAAGCCCATTGCTTCACCGTTGCAGTCCGGTATAGGTAGGTGCTGACCGATTCTTTGACAGCAATTCTCTGAAACCGGAAATTGTTCACTTCGTCCCACTCGGCAACGTTTTTATTGGCATCAAGCCAAACGTAAATTCGATGCGGGCCCAGGGGGAAGGTTGCAGGGATTTGCAGCGTCGTTCCGACCGTGTCTATTCCACCGGGTGGGAGACTGACGTAGAAATCTCCTCCCATCTGATTTCCAATTGTCAACGGATTTCCATCGTAGAACCGGACGAGAGCCGCCGGAATGCTCGCATCAGAGGAGTCATCGTTTTTGAAGATAGCGAAGACGTTCAACGAGCTTGATTGCGTGATGGTATAAGGCGAAACGCTGAAATAGGTAACAGAAATATCACTGCCAGCGGTTACAATATTAACATACGAGTTGTTCTCGCTCGAATCACCATACGTATCAAATACTCTCACTCCCACCTGTCCCTGGTAGTCCTCGTTGAAAACAACGGTGACCGTATCTGTAAAGGCGTCGTCATATTCACCATCGCCATCTAAATCCCACTTGTAAGCGACGACAGAATCTTCCGGGTCCGGGTCATGCGAATCGTTTGCATCTAAGAAAATCGGCTCACCGGCTTTAGCGGCATAGCTAGGAGCGCGGTTCGATGGAATTGAAACGGCAAACGGTTTATTATTGTACATCTGGA
>SCUC01000247.1 GCA_004322375.1 Bacteroidota bacterium | reverse complement strand
CTTTTCTGTTCTTCGCCAATGAGAAGGGTGCTTACATCATCATCCTGTTCATCAATCTCAGGGGCGCTGGAACCGGTTACAGTAATCACCGGCATGCACTCCAGGCTCTCTTGACCTGTCGGAATAATTTCACCGAGAACATTATCTACTCTCCCTTCATCGGCATGATTCGTCGCAAATGTAATAAGGGTCATCTGCGCGCCGGGGAACATAAGCTTTGTCGTAAAAATCGGGATGCCCGGAGCTTCCAGGCGTTGTTCAATGTATTCCCCTTTTGAAGTTCCTTTTAGTCCGAACCAAGCTTTCCGGGCAAACGCATCGAGATTAGCGCCTAATCCCGGGTGACCGTACAGCAGCTCGCCAAATTTTCCTACTAAGCTCTTGTACGGATCGTCAGGAAAACAAAATGTTGACTGCCATGTTGAGGGGGAGTACCTGAAATCTATTGGCTGAGGCAGCACGTCTTCTACTTGGGGAGTTACGGTCACAACTTTTTTCTTTCCTTGTTGTGGAAAAACTGGAAACGCGTTCAAGGCGTCCGCCCCCAGGGTGAGAGCGCCGCCTGTTAAAACAATATCCTTTAAGAATTTTCGACGATTGTGTTTATCCATAGTGTGTTTATAATGTACTTTGGTGAATAGGTACTATACTAATAGAAGCCTTGGCAAAACCTTTCTCTGTCATTCCCTACGGGTCTTTGACAGAACGGAACAAAGTGGAGTGAATCCGCCTATTGGGGACTAATCCCAGAGGGACGCTTCGCTGCTGCTGCTAATGACATGATGATAAAACAGGTGATTACGCTTTGTTTTTGTCAATCAGCGATGGGTATGAAACCCATCGCTGGAACATGATATTGTCATCAACATGAATAACAATTGCTGCCATTGCTTGACCTCGACATGACAATGGAAAGGTTTTTCAAAGACTTCTGATAATATACAAAGAAGTATTCAGTAGTAAAATAAAAAACTCCCGCTACAAAGCATCATAGAGGGAGTGTTGTGAGGTAGTAACTTTTTCTATTTATAAACCACAAACTTCCCCGTTTGAGTTCCATACTCGGACTCCACGGTAAAGACAAAAATCCCCGGCGCAAGGGGTCTGCCGCTTTCTGAAAACAGGTAGAAATCTTCCTGCCCGGTAATACCGCCGCTTTGTTCATCATGGTAAATCGTATGGATAATTTCTCCCGCTATAGTGTATATCCGTATCGTCGCCTTTGAGGGAAGGCGAATAAACCTGACCATCCGTTTATAATCAGTCCAGGTGTATTCCATCCCTTCAAATCCCACTCCATTCGTATAGCTGATATCTCCACGATACGGGTTGGGAACGACCAGCACTTCTCCTAATTGTTGTGATCCGCCGTAATTCACATAATACTTTGTCATATTCTCAAGGAGAGAAGATTCTTTCCCCGGGAATATTATCGAGTCATGCTGCACATTGCCACTACTATCCGCCCGCTCCCGAATCATTAGTGTTGGGATCGAAAATGACGTTACGGAATACCAGTACGAGTACCCGCGCTTGGCTGAGCTATCCACGAAAACGGTATCAAGCCCGACATCGTAGTTAAATCCGTCAATGACGTCATACTGCCGGAGAAGCACAAAGCTTGAAGGTCTGCCGTTAGGGTCTTCGCTTCGATAGACGCGATATCCTTCAAAAATCCTTCCGCCGCTCGAATGTCCGGGCGGAGGGTTGCTCCTTCTCCAGCTTGTGTCAGTTCCAAGCTCAGGATATTTATTGGAATCATCCCATGCTTCTTGAGGCACAGGACAGGAGGGACGCGTTCTCCCCCATCGCAAGGTCGCGTATCCCGATTCTGTTGCAATCTCTAAACAGGGAGATGGCGGCACAACCTGCGCGCGGTAATCATTTTGAGAATAGAGTAGAGCTAATTTCGCATTTTCAAGCAATGGATTCTCTCCTTTATCAACACCATCACCACTCACAAAAGCCAATTCAATTTTCAGCGTGTCCCCGGGCATGATGCCGATGCCTGTGCTGTCATTAAAGGGTCCAAGCCCTATCGTAAAGCGAGCATCACGAAGAAAATTTTGAGATTGATCCGGTTTAATACAGTTCACTCTGTCAAATGCCTCACAGCTGATGCAACCATATAACTCCGAATCTGTGAAACCACCACATGGCGGTTCAAAAGTGTGCCACTGGTAGGTATAAATTAGTTTATCAAACCGGCGCGGTGTTATTAATACGGTAACACCAAGCGGGGTTGCGCCCCGTATTACAGGATTGTGAATATACGCCGTTCTGAGACTCTCCATATACGCAGCATAATTCTGAGTCCAGTACGAACCAACGTCGCTTGGTCCTACATCCATATCGGCAAAAAATCCGAAATAGAGATCGTGAATTGTGTGCCTGCCGACATTGATAATAGTATATTCAATCGGCAGTATCGGATCCTGAATTTGTCTCTGCCATGCATACGATTTCATCACAATTTTTATCCCCATGGGATAATGCCCGGAGCTTGCTAACGATGCTACCGTATCTGTCGCGGAGATATACACGTCATGCTCGGAGAGAGCGGCGTAGTCTTCGTCCACGTGCGGCTCACCGTGGTCGGGTATGCCGTTCTTTTCCGTATAAATATCTTTATCCCGCTTCAACGGTCTTCTCCCAAGCGCATCGGGATGACAAATATCTTCAATAGCAGGCTGGTAATTATCGTATGCGGGGTCGGGATTGGTTACGGGGTCATATCCGCCATTGCATCCTGTTTCCAACTCGTCGGGGATGCCGTCGGCGCCAAGATCGTCCGTTACCGCGACCCAATCACTGTCATTATCATCGCCATCGAGGTCATCTTCATCCACCGTTCCATCTCCATCGTCATCAACACCGCGTTTACCGGGAGGGCATTTGTAAAATCCAATGAGGGAGTTATCGCATAAGGTATCGTCTCGCGAGGTCTCCCAGATTCTATTTCGTTTGCTGCCTACCGGGGAAGGGAAAAAGCTATTGTAGCCGGTATTACTGTTGTACGTTTCACTGACATACCTCACGCCATTAATAATCCCACCAATGTAAGGACCTGCCGCGAAGAGATGCTCGATGCCGCTTCCGATAGGGTATTCCAAGCCTATCCGACTTGCTTCGTTTTCATCCGATGGAGGCTTGTTATCCCACCCGGCGGCTTCGCTGCCGAATGTCAGCCTATCATTCATCCATACTCTCATGGTAAAGCCCTGCCGGATGCTTTGCGGATACTGCACGGCATTACCCATCGTGGCTTGCTGCGCCAGAACGCTTTTCTTCTTCTGAGAGAGAAGAGGCGCGCTCACCACCAACGTTAAAAGAACGAGAACATTGATACACCGTAGTACAGACAGCATTGGTATTCCTCCTTGGAATTACGTCTATAAATTATTGTTTATTCAAACATTAATATGAATCACATGTTACGCACTTGCTACTAATAAGGTACAAAACCTTTGTTTCAATGTCAAACCTGTTTAAGGTTGTTTTGGAGGTTCCAGCGCATGGGCTTTCACTTCGCTCTGGAAATTGATACTCTTATGCGTGCTGTCGCAAAACGGCATATCTTTGCTCTGCCCGCATCGGCATAACGAAATTTTTGTCCTTCCCGCAAGGTCATACTTGTTTCCTTCTATATCGTACAGCTCAAAATCTCCTTCTACCCGCGTGGAGCCGTTGCTTTTTACTATTATTTTCGTTGGCATACTTCCTTTGAGTTTTTTTATTGAATAGTTAGTTCATGTACTTTGTACTTTGTACTTTGTTCCTTGTTCTTATTCCCGGCTCACTGCATACCGCCCAGCGCTCACCGCTAACGCAAAATCACACGTCCCGCCTGTTTCGCTTTGACCCAGTATCCCTTCCCCGGCTCAATCATATCTGCGACGATGTACCCGTTCTCATAACCAAAGAAATTGGATGAGAATAATTCAAGCGGCTCCGTAGTAAGAGAAGCTGCCTCTACGGGAATGCTAATAGAACCGAGAAGATTCCAGCCTTCTGATACATCTATCGTATCGGCGAAGATGCTATCTCCGGCAATATTCGTACTCTGGTCGGCTCCAAATTTCAGCCAGTAGCCTGAGCCATTTTTTAGAGTATCTTGAATCATGTATCCAGCATCCGGTATAAATGCAAACGCGCTTGAAATTGCAGTAGGATAAAGCAGGGTAGTTCTCCCGTCGGCAACGCTGAGAGGGACAGAGACAATTTTCCAGCGGTTGGAACTTGTAAAAATAAAATGGTTTCCCGCAGACCACGAGCTGTACACTCCACTGATTGACGCCCTAACATGCCAGTAATACGTTCCATTTACTGTTTTTACCACTTGAGCAGTCGTATCGCTAAGAAGTGAATCATTCGTAAGCAATGAGGTAAATAAAGAATCCGTCGCAACCTGCAGATGATATGTTGCCCCGCTATCCGACGCTGTCCATCGAAGCATGACGGGCGACGTTGTTACAGATGCGCCATTCACCGGCTCAAGCAAGAGAGGCGTCGTTACGATGATTTGATTTTTTTCATACGCGCCGCAATCCACACGAGCGCCAAGAATCCGCTCATTCCCTTCATAATCCGTTTCGTTGGAGTCGGGAACAAATGCGGGGTCTCCTGCATCCAGCGCGGGAGAGCCGGGTTGCAAATG
>SCUC01000246.1 GCA_004322375.1 Bacteroidota bacterium | reverse complement strand
GCTTGGGATGAATCACCCGATGGGTCCGTTGACGCTTGCCGATTTCATAGGATTGGATGTCTGTCTTTCTATTATGAATGTTCTTTATGAAGGACTTGGAGATTCAAAATATCGTCCTTGCCCCTTGCTGAAAAAGATGGTCGCAGCAGGACATCTCGGAAGAAAAACAGGGAGAGGGTTTTACCAATATTGAGTTGGTTAACAGGTTAATCGGTTAATTGGTTTGATGGGATTGGCAACTAAAACTACAAGCAAAAAACTATAAACAGAAAACAGTAAACAGGAAACAGAAAAAGCATGAATTTTGATTTTACGGAAACACAATTAATGATTCGCGATACTGCCCGCCAGTTCGCACAGGATGAATTAGCGAAGAGCGCGGGTGAGCGGGATGAAAAAGAAGAATTTCCTCATGAAGCGGTAAAAAAACTTGGCGAGCTTGGCTTCATGGGAATGATGGTCTCTGAAAAATACCAGGGAGCAGGGCTCGATACGGTGAGCTATGTTCTCGCGATGGAAGAGATTTCCAAGGTGGACGCCTCATGCGGGGTGATTATGTCCGTGAACAATTCGCTCGTTTGTTACGGGCTGGAAGCATACGGAACCGAAGAACAAAAACAGAAATACTTGACCCCGCTTGCAACGGGGAAATTTCTCGGCGCATTCGCCTTATCGGAGCCGGAAGCGGGAAGCGACGCGACGAATCAACAAACAACGGCTGTTCGCGACGGCGATTATTATATTCTGAACGGAACAAAAAATTTTATTACAAACGGAGCAAGCGCAGATATTATTTTAGTCATGGCATCAACCGATAAATCGGCAGGGGCGCACGGGGTCAGCACGTTCATAGTCGAGAAGACAACGCCCGGATTAACTGTGGCAAAAAAAGAGAAGAAATTGGGTATTCGCAGTTCCGATACAGTCTCTCTTGCATTTCAAGATTGCAAGGTTTCTGTTGCCAATCGCATAGGGGATGAAGGATTTGGCTTTAAGTTTGCCATGAAGACTCTGGATGGGGGACGTATCGGCATAGCATCGCAAGCATTGGGTATCGCGATGGGTTCCCTCGACGCTTCAATAAAATATTCAAAAGAGCGAAAAGCATTTGCTCACTATCTTTCCGAGTTTCAAGCGACTCAATTCAAAATTGCCGATATGGCGACGCGAATTGAGGCAGCACAGATGCTAACATTAAAATCTGCTTCCTTAAAAGATGCGAACCAGCCGTATAGCAAATACGCTGCGATGGCAAAGCTTTATGCCTCTAAAGTCGCAGTTGATGCTGCCCTGGAGTGCATCCAAATTCATGGCGGTTACGGGTACATTAAGGAATATCAGGTTGAACGATTTTTACGCGACGCAAAGATAACTGAAATTTATGAAGGTACATCGGAAGTGCAGCGGATAGTCATCGCGAGGGAATTACTGAAATAGCTTTTCTAAAATTCTAATTTCGAAATCCTAAACAAAAATTAGGAGGGCTGCTAAATCTAGAAGAACTGCCGAAAACCTTAACATCATTGCGAGACCCGTTTATAGCTATTGCAATAGTTTCTTCCACTTTGGAATTACAATAGTTTTTTAAGGGCTGTTAAAAAGTGTTTTGTCATTCTCTCGAAAG
>SCUC01000245.1 GCA_004322375.1 Bacteroidota bacterium | reverse complement strand
GCATTGTTAGCCGCGGGCATCGGAATCATGAATATCATGCTCGTATCAGTAACGGAACGAACAAGGGAAATAGGCGTCAGGAAGGCAATTGGGGCTAAAAAGAGCAATATTCGCAGTCAGTTCATTATGGAAGCGATAGTATTGAGCGAGTTCGGTGGAGTAATAGGAATTATCCTTGGCGTAATTCTCGGTAATGCTATTGCTTTAATGCTAGAAGTGCCGCCGGTGATTCCATGGGATTGGGTTGCGATCGGCTTTTTCGCATGCTCGATTGTCGGGGTAACGTTTGGAGTTTATCCGGCGTGGAAAGCATCAAATCTTGACCCGATTGAATCGCTACGATATGAATAACTGATGGGTGGTTTGTTTTCTTACAGTAAAAGGCTTCCGGTGTTCCGGGAGCCTTTTTTGTTGTAAGAATGTGCTGTATAGTATTGATTGTTTGAAATCATTTTCTTATCATGCTGTTTATCAATCTGACATATTTCCTTTAAACTATCATTATTAGCGTTTGCAGCGATTCCTAACAGATAGTGCATTATTACAGCGCCTGTTTTCAGGCAAGCGCGTTCAGGAGGATGCGTGGAAGGAATTTCTTCGCCGCTTTTCAAATCTTATTCTGAAAATTATCTGGCAATACGAGCGCGAGCATGACAGCGTGATGGATAAATATGTATTCATTTGTTCAAAATTGTGCGCAAACGATTTTGCCATTTTACGAAAATTCATCCCGGAATTCAATGAGAGAAATCCTAAGCTTTCTACCTGGTTAACTGTGGTTGTCAGAAATCTCTGCATCGAAGAACACAGAAGCACGCACGGTCGTCACCGGTATCCCACGGCATTGATGAAGATGTCGGACCTGGACAGGAAGGTGTTTACACTTTATTTTTGGAAGGGCTATTCGAGAGAAGAAATTGAGCAACAACTGGATGGAACAGAAACAATCTCACCCGGTGAGATTGTTCAATCTCTCGCACGGATTGAACAGAAGTTTCTTGGGAAAGAAGTCTTAGGGGGCAAGCAACAGGAGATGAAAAGCATCCCGTTCGATGAAACATTGATGCAAGTAGATGCCGGCTATCCTGATGGCGAACGTCTCATGGAAGCCGAGGGATTTGAACAGGCTATGGAAAAGCTAACAGAGCAGGAACGCGCGGTTGTCCGGCTGCGGTTCTGGGAAGATATGACTGCGCCGGAAATAAGCGAAATTTTGAATATTGTTCCTCTCCGAAAAGTTTATGCCATTCTTGAACATGCCATGAAAACATTGCACCTTGAGATTGAATGAACACGGGAAATGTAAAATTGCCACGAATGTCCGTATCATAAGGCAGAATGAAGCTGATGAGCCATTTAACAGAATTTGAAATTGCAAGCCTCTTAGATAAGCAACTGCATCCTACAAAATTACAGGAAGTTGAACGTCATCTCGCGGATTGTGCACTTTGCAGCGCGGCGGTTGCAGAGTCGTATCATTTGATAAAATTACCTTCAACGATACCACCGCCGTCACTTTCATCGGCAGCGCGAAGACGAGCGGAGCAATTAGTAAAGAGGGAAAAATCTGTTTTCCATGTGAGCGGATTGTTTTCTTCTCAATACAAGCTGGCATTTGCACTGTTGCTTGTAGGGATAATTGCAGGAGTTTGGTATTTTATCCCACGAGACTCCGAGCCGATTATTTTTCGTTCTCCGGTAAGCGCGCAAGCGCCAACGTTGATTATGCCTCTTGATGGTTCTGTAGTAAATATTCACGTCACTGAATTTCGATGGTCTCACATTCCGGACGCGGCAAGCTATGATTTCAGCATGTATAATGAACATGATAGCTTGATCTGGCGTCAGAGTTCGGACATGCCATCCTTAATGATACCTGATTCCGTATCGTTGCAGATGGAGAAACGGTATTTTTGGGAGGTCAAAGCGATGTTATCCGATGGGACACAGCTGCCCTCCGACCAGGCATCGTTTATTTATACTGAATAGGTAAACGATACATTCAAAGTAGTAGAGGGGGGAAGTACGTTCTTTCCACAATCGGGGATGGCATTCATTTCTTCCAAATGTTGGTGTTTGGCTTGTAACTGCCAATTGTAACTTCAGTCATATTAGGCGTTTTTTGTACAAAATATCTAAATATTCAAACCAGCCCGGAAAATTATTACCAAATACTTGACTCTTTCATTCTTTTGTATTACGTTACGGCACACTAATACCTTTAGACTGATGGTTATTTTGATACATACTGTACTCAAAAAAAATACCTACTATGCTGAATGGCTGCTTTTCTTTTTATTGACATTGACTGTCAATAGCTTCTCAACAGCACAAGAAAAGGGAGAGCGGGTTGACTCATCATTCATCAAGCAAGCTGACGCGGACTATACGCTGGGAGAGAACCTGTACAAGGCGAATAAGTACGACAGCTCCATTATCATGTTTACGAAAGCCTTACCTGCCCTAAAAAAAATCCGTGACCATGATCGTTACGTCATGGGACTTGTGTATCTCGGTCGGAATTATACTGCGAAGGAATTGTATAAAGAAGCGATTTCACAATTGATGAAAGCCGTTGACTATGGAAAGAAAACACTTCCCGAACCCCATTTCAACCTTGCGCAGGCATACAACTCGCTTGGAATCGTGCAACGCCGGAAAGGAGATTATGATAAAGCGTTGGAGTATTTCGAGAAATCCCTCCGCGTGAGGCGCGCCCTGTTCGGGGAACTCCATGGCGAAGTTGCAAAAGTATATGGGAACATGGGAATTGTTTACTGGAGCAAGGCTGACTATGAAACGGCGCTTGAATACTTGAACAAATCTATCGAGGTTGAGCTTAAAACGCTCAAGGAGAATAATCCCCAGCTAGCGAACTCGTACAATAACATCGGGCTTGTGTTTTGGAATATGGGAGATAATGCGAAAGCGCTGGAATATTATTTCAAAGCGATTGACATTCACAAGAATAATAATCGAGAGAACACTCCTGATTATGGCGATGTGTTGAATAATATCGGAATTGCTTACCGCGCAATGGAAGAGTACGATAAAGCTCTTGAATGTCTTAACAAATCGTTGGTGTTGCGTCGCGAGCTGTTTGGTGAAATCCACCCGGCAGTTGCCGCCAATTATCTTAATATAGGTACGGCTTATACTTCTCTTTCTATGCACCGGAAGGCTTTAGAATATCAAAAAAAATCGCTCGACATCCGGCTTCAGGTTTACGAAAAATCCCATCCCTTTGTTGTAAAAGCGTACATGAATACCGGCGAAGCGTTTGATGCGCTTGGCATGTATGATTCGGCAATGTATTGCTACAAGCAATCCCTTGTGTCGGCATTTGAAAAAGCGGGTCCGTATCATCCGGAAGTTGCAGAAACCTATTGCGGGCTGGGGAAAGTGTATGATGAGCTAGCCGACAATGAGAAAGCATTCGATTGTTATCAAAAAGCGATGGAAATTGTCGTTCCGGAATATAAGAGCGCGTCCAAATATTCTTTGCCGGATTTAAAAAATGTTCGTTCCGAACTTGTGTTGCTTACCGCGTTAGAATTAAACGCAGGCACATTTGAACAAAGCGCAACGATCCAAAGCAAACAACAAGCAAGGATAAAAGAATATGAAGCAGCGTTACGGACATACAAATTGTTGTTTGCCCTTGTTGAGAGGATAGAGAACAGGTTTGTGGGAGAAAACTCAAAACTCGTGTTAGAGGGAAAATCGTCAAGGAGCTATGAAGGAGCTGTCAGGATTGCCCTGGCGCTCTTTGAGCTAACCGGGAACAAAGCGTATACGGAACAGGCATTCGAGTTTTCCGAGCGAAGCAAATCTCGCGTACTCCTTTCGGCAATGATTGATTCGCGCGCGAAACAGTACGCAGGAGTGCCGGACAGCCTTCTCAGGCGTGAGTATCAACTGAAAGTTGATCTTCACTCGTTTGAACAATTATTGAATGAAGAGCTGCTAAAAGGTAAAAAAGCAGATCAGGAAAAAGTCACCGACTTCCGGGCAAAATATTTCGATGTGCAACGAAAGTTTGAATCCCATGTTCAACGATTAGAAAAGAAGTATCCTACGTATCACGCCCTGAAATATGCTGCTGCTCCGGCGACTATTTCGCAACTCCAGCGTTCTCTTCTCACGCGCGACGATGTTCTGGTGGAATATCTTCTCGGAGAGAGGACTCTCTCCATCTTTGTTATTTCCAAAACCGGATTCGAAGTAGTGGAACTCCCGAACGATACTCTCTTTGAGACAGCGATCCATCAAATGAGAGAAGGGATAGCGTTCCGGTCGTTTGTTCAATATACGAGGAACGCGTCGGATCTCTATGATTATCTTCTTCGCCCCATTGAAAAATATATCGCCGGCAAGCATCTCATTATTGTTCGCGACGGGATACTTCATCTTGTTCCTTTTGAGGCTCTGCTTACCGAACATCACACGCTTGCAGATGAACATTATGATAAATTACCCTATTTGCTTCGCCATAATTCTACGAGCTACATACCTTCAGCGACATTATTGCTTGAGCTTTTTTCCAGGAAGAACGTAGAGCCTCCTAAAATGTACCTGTCAGTCGCCCCATCGTTTGAAGGAACGGGAGAGGGTTCCAATGGCAAGGTTGTTTCAGAACGAGCGCAAGGATTTTCACCCCTTCCGAATGCAGAGAGCGAAGTGAAACAGATAGGAGAGTTGTTTCCAACGGCTTCCGGAGTTCATGCGATAGTAGGAGAAGAAGCAAACGAGCAGAGCTTCAAGAGGAATGATATATGGAATTACAAGTATATTCACTTTGCGACCCATGTTACCGTAAACTACCGTCAGCCTGAACTTTCAGCAATTGTATTTTCAGGTAAGCAGGATGGAAGCGAGGATAATTTCCTGTATGCAGGCGAGGTGTATAATCTCGCGTTTAATGCAAGTATGATTGTTCTCAGCGGTTGTGAATCGGGCTCGGGGAAAATTGTAAAAGGCGAAGGGATACTCGGACTCACCCGCGCATTTCTTTATGCGGGGGCTTCAAATCTCGTCGTGTCGTTATGGCAGGTTGCCGATAAATCAACCCCGGAACTGATGCTGGATTTTTATCGAGGATTCTTAGAAGGGAAATCGAAAGGAGCCGCGCTCCGGCAAGCCAAGTTAAATCTCATTAAAGAACATGAGACATCTGCGCCTTTATTTTGGTCGCCTTTTATCCTTGTAGGGAAGTAACCTGTTTTGGATTTGTCCAGAAAGTTCGTTTATCTAGAAGGCAGACGGAAAGTGTCTTTGCGAGTCCCTCCCCGCGGGACGAAGTCCACAGGATGGCGCTTTGCGCTCACAATCCCCAGCCCAATTTTTTTGTATTTGGGGATTGCTTCACAGGCTGAAGCTGGTCTGCTAATGAACGCTGTGTCATTTTTCAGCTTGGAGTATAAAATCCATCGCTGGAACAATAGATAAACGCAAAGAGGGTTCATTCTCAATATAGTTAAAACAATGTTCTATAGATTGACTAGCAATAACATAGTGGGTTTTCGGGAGATAATTTTCTAAAAGTAAAAAGAGTAAGTTGTCCGTAAAAGGATCGCTCCTTGACCGTATTATATAAATGGTAAAATTGTACAAAGCCCGGCAATGCTATTTCGGGCAAAAAAGAAGATTTTTTGAAAATTAAAGATGGGTTTTTCGAACATTTTCAACCTCAGAAAGGTAAACTTATGAGCACACGTTTACTATCACGCGCAGTATTAGTTGTTACAGTATTTTATTTCACATTTAGTTCCACACTCTTTGCCGGGAATATTTCGGGGAACGTTACCACCGATTCCACCTGGACGTTTGCGAGCAGCCCGGTTGTTGTTACCGGAACTGTAACAGTAAACAGCGGTGTCACGCTTACAATCGAGCCCGGCGTTACCGTTAAGTTTGATCCGGGAACCCAGCTAATCATAGCGGGGGCGCTCAATGCCGACGGGAAGTCCGATAGTCTTATTACGTTCACATCGAATGCAGGAACACCTGCGCCGGGCGATTGGAACAGCATCGAATTTCAAAACGGGGGAAACGTTGGCTCCGTTTTTGACTATTGTGTTGTGGAGTATGCCGGCTCAGGAGCGAATGCGGCAAATATTTTTTACAAAACTGGCGCATACAGCATAGCCATTACAAATTGCATAGTTCGGTACAGCTTCAATCACGGAATAAATGTTCGCGCATCGTCTCCACGAATCGCACATTCCACGTTTAACGACAATGCGGGATTCGGGATTTTTACCGATCTCAGCCTTGGCTATATTGTTGATACGTGTCTTATAATAAGGAATACATCGGGGGGAGTTCGCGTCGCAGTGAACTCGACCACAACTGTTACGGGTTGCGTGATTGATTCTAACGGGACGGGTATTTTTATTGACGCGAGCGCAAGACCCACAATCCAATACGATACCATTCGCGCGAACAATATCGGGATTCAGTTCACAAGCCTTGGTTCGTCTCAACCGACGATTAAGGATAACGTCATTATGACAAATACCGCGTACGGATTTACTAATACCGGCACAAGCTCTGTTAAAGCTGAGTATAATTATTGGGGCAGCGATATGGGACCCTATAATGCGGATTACAATCCAACCGGATTGGGGAATGCCGTTACGAACTATGTTGATTTCCATCCATGGAATATCGCAACAGGAGCATATCCCGTAATCAATGTAACGGCAAACGTAACTACCAATACGACGTGGAACAGCAACACCGTCTATTGGCTAAAGAATGATATTAGCGTAACCAGTGGAGATACCTTGACGATACAAGCAGGCGCGGTAGTGAAGTTTGCCCCCGGCGTTAGCTTAACCATTTCCGGAGCGATTAAAGCGAATGGAACTTCAGGAAACGTTATTGCCTTTACTTCGGAAAAAGATGATAGCTATGGCGGCGATAATAATGGTGATGGAAGGGCAACCGGACCGACAGCCGGTGATTGGGAGACAGTAAGCCTTAATGGCGGCGGGAATAACGCAAGCGTGTTAAGCTATTGCATTTTTAAATTTGGCGGTCAGCAATTTACATACACAGAATTATCTATAAGCGGCTGTTCCCCCTCGATATCAAACATTTATGTTACTAATAGTTCGAATACGGGGATGAATTTAACAAACTCCTCTTCTAATTTGCCGAACAGCTCGGTAAGCGGCAATAGCGGTGTGGGTCTGTACCTTAATAATTCAACCCCGGCAATCAGTGACTGCGAGTTTGAAGGAAACGGCGGCTATGGCATTCAGGCGGTTGGCACATCTCATTTCACGGTTCAAAGTTCGGTGATTTCACGAAATGGAAACAACGGCATTCATTGTGATGGCGGCAGCAGCCGGGCGACCGTGACTCTCCTTGATAATTGCACCGTAACGCAAAACACCGGCATCGGTGTTTATAGCTGGAACGGAAACGTTGCCCAAACATTTTCAAACTCTTTGTTTGATGACAATACACAAACAGGATTGTTCTGCTACAATCCTGATTCGCTTGTATCCATCAGCAATAACACGACAAGCAATAACGGACATGAAGGCTTTGTAACATCCAAGGGATTTATTACCGACAACGTTATATCGAATAACCGTTACCCGATTGGATTGGTAGGACGCTGCGGGACAAGATACAGCGGCAACACGATAACAGATAATCAGTACAACAGGGCAATTGCCTTACGGTGCAATCGTGAATATTTAAGCGATACATTGTTCGCAACATTTCCCGCAGGAATGACGTCGCAAACCTATGTGATGATTGAGAACGCGACCTCTACCACGACCCCCTCCGGCTCAACATTAGTGGTTGAACCGGGAGTTATCGTGAAATTCGCGAGCGGGTTGTACTGGCGCATTCTAGGAAGGCTCGTTGCCGACGGAAACGACCCGATTGTATTTACTTCGTATCGAGATACAATGTATGGAGGCAAAACAAATTTGTTGACGGATAACACGCCTCCCGCCGCGGGCAACTGGACTTATATCGGATTGTTTAACTCAGGGGCGAATTCTTCGATTCTTGACCATTGCATTTTTAAGTATGCTCAGAATGGTATGTATTTTGGCAGCGTAGCTATAACTGCTCCAATTACCAATTGCACAGTTCGTAAATCAAGCAACGCGTCAATTTTCATTGACGGCAGTTCAGTGTTGTCATTTGAAGGTTGCACCATAGATAGCGGGAATTCCGCGGGGATTTATGCCGGATACTTCAGCAGCGACGATGTTACAGTACGGGGAAGCACGATTCAGGATAACAATGGAGAGGGGCTTCGTTGCGCGCATCAAGCGGCTTTTCGCGAAGTTTCCAACAGCATCATACGAAGAAATAACGGGTGGGGAATTCAGGTTGACGACGCGCGAATACCGCAAACGTTTTTAGGAAATACAATCAGTAACAATGCTTCAGGGGGTGTTACCAATAACAATACCGTGTATACCTCATCGAGCGTGATGTTTATCGGCAACACGGTTACGAATCATACGGGCGATGGAATCGTTTGCTCTTCTGCCCGGTACATTGATAACACAATTCAATATAACCGGTTTCCTCTCGCAGTATGGCGGCGAACGGGAAATAGCTATGTTGACAACAATGGTATAGATGGGAATATCATTTCAAATAATTCCTACAACGCGATTGCGATTTATAACGGGAGCATCGAGGGTACGTTGAGGAATGTGTTCCCGCAAGCGATTACTTCGAACACGTACATCGTTATCTATAATTTCGACGTTGCGAGCGCAGATACCCTGGTGGTTGATCCCGGCACGATTGTGAAGTTCGATAATCTTAACGGGTACCATTTTTTCACCTCGAACGGTATCCTTCTTGCCGAGGGAACGCCTGCACAACCCATTACGTGGACTTCCTGGAGAGATAATTCCGTAGGCGGGAAAACATCGCTCTCAACAGATTCTCTCAACCCGGCGCCGGGCGATTGGCATTATGTCGCTTATGCCAACGGGAATTGCAGGGTACGGAATAATATTTTCAAATACGGCGGCAGAGATGGAGTGCAAAATGTACATTTTGCGAGCAGTTGCAATGGGATATTGTTCTCGAACAATCTTATCAAAAAGTCTTTTTCAGCCGGCATTACCGTTATGCAGAATAATACTATCACCATAGATTCAACGACAATAGATAGCTGCGGTTCATACGGGATTCGCGCGTACGGCTATGGCACGATCAACTTGACATTGCGGAATAATACAATCAGGAATAACGGGAACCATGGCGTGTATATCGAAAATACCGCTAAGGTTTCTACTCTTGCCAATAGCGCCATCCTGTACAACGGGGGGTCGGGAGTGTAT
>SCUC01000244.1 GCA_004322375.1 Bacteroidota bacterium | reverse complement strand
TAGAAACCGAGATAGTTCCTGATTTTGAAATAAACAGTATCCGTGAAGTCATCGACATTATCACCCATTTTGAAAGAATTGCCGCAGGTTTGAATGGAGGACATAGTGTATAAAAATAAGATTGTTTTATTTACCCTTTTCATCACGACTATCTTCATTTTTCATAGGCCGGGTTTCTCAAAGGGAGTTCCTGCATTAAAAAACGCCGACGAGGTACTCTCGGAGATAGAAAAGGCGAATACTGCGTTCAAAACCCTGAAGGCGGATATGACCTTTACCCGCACGATAACCCTGCTTGAATCAACGGAGGTCTCACAGGGTGAGATGAGTTACAAAAAACCCAAGAGGCTATACCTGAAATTTTATCCCCCCCGCAATGAGATAAACATTGTAGACGGGAAGTATGTATGGGTATATCATCCGGCAGAGAAGCAGGTCGAAAAATATGACATGAATAAAGGGAAACAGTCCTCGCAGGGTTTGAGTTTTTTTGAATTTGGTTATGGGGAATCTGTAAATTCGGCAAAAAAAGATTATACAATCACCCTGCTCGAAGCAAAGGAAGACGGAAAGAAACGATTTTATATACTAGATCTACTGCCAAAAGACCCAAAGTCCCAATATTCCGACATCAGATTGTGGATAGAGGAAGGGTTCTGGCTGCCAGGCAGGATAGAACTTTACGAGAGCGCGGGCGAGATCGTTAATGTCATTGAACTTAAAAATATCAAGCTTAATAAGGGCATGTCCGACAAGTTATTCATGTTCGATGTACCAAAGGGGGTTGAAGTCATCGAACCACTTAAGTAACATAACCACAACCAAAAAGAGACATCTGTGCTGAACAACAATACTAACGGTTGTTTTTTTCAAAAACTCGAAATTCAAATTCTTTCTCCCCGATCAGGCCTTTTTGTCTTTTGCCTAGGGCTTTTAAAATGGCTTTTGAACGCGGCAGACTACCAACCACAGTAACAGGAAATAATGGAATATCTTGCATAATAAAATGTAACAGTTTAGGCCCTAAATCCTCCCGCCAGAAATTCCCGTATTACCTCGTCCCTTGTGGAAGAGGATCAACGTGGTGGTTCTTTTCGTACCAATAGTATACATCTATTCTTTTTTTGTATAGGGAAATACCCTTGCAAAGACCGCTTTAAGATATCGTCCCTCGGGAAAGATGGTAGAAAAAGGGTGATCTGGCGAAGCACCCGTGAGTTTAAAGATTTGCAGCACAACTCCTGCCTCCGCAGCGGAACGGGTCAGGATGGAAAGAAAGTCCCTTTCCGATACGAGACCTGAGCAGGAACATGTCAGCAGGATGCCCCCCGGACTAACGACCTGCATGCCAAGCCTGTTGATATCACCATAGGTTCGATGCGCCCGTTTGATCTCTTCGGTACATCCGGCAAGTTTGGCCGGATCAAGGATCACGATATCAGATCGCATACCCTTGCTGATCATCATACGCAGGTGGTCGAACACATTAACGTGCTGAAACGTCACGTTTACCGAGTTGAGCCTCGCATTTTCCAGAGCTGTTTCCAATGCTTTTTCATCGAGGTCTATTGCCGAAGCCGACTTTGCGCCCGCAAGCATTGCAGAAATGGCAAATCCGCCCGTGTAGCAAAAACAATCGAGCACCTCTTTGCCGTGGCAGTACTGTGACAGGGTAAACCGATTCTCACGCTGATCAAGAAAAAATCCCGTTTTATGTCCCGTCTTGAGATTTACCTTCATCCTCAAAAGGTTTTCTCTGATTTCTATAAAATCAGGGCTGGGATAAGC
>SCUC01000243.1 GCA_004322375.1 Bacteroidota bacterium | reverse complement strand
CAAAATCTCTCTTTTAGTGGTGCTTTTTTTCGGCATTATTCAAATATAACACCTTACGGGTATCTTTGTCAAGTTTTACTTTACAATATGTAAAAAAAACTTCAATTTACACGCTTTTAAATTTCCAGCTCCATACCCTCCGCTGCCGCTAGGCAATCGAAGTTGTAATGGCGATTGGTAATCTCTTTTTCGCATTTCTTTAAAATATCGTCAACCCGTTCATCACTGTGTGATGGATCGTGATGAAAAAGAATAAGACGTTTTACATTTCCCTCGGCTGCGACATTAAGTGTAAACAGGTAATGTGAATGTCCCCATCCTACACGGTCAACGTATTCTTCCGGTGTGTATGTTGTATCATGGATAAGCACGTCGGCATTTTTAACAAAATCGAAGATAAATTGATTGGGGTTGTGCGGGTTCTTCGAATATTTTTCGATGATAACTTTCTCTACTTTTCTCGGTTCATGGGCGGAACGTCGGTCGTACGGCTCGTTATCGCTGATATACACCAACGACTTACCGTTCTGGGTTATTCTGTATCCCATTGCAAATGTTGGATGGTTCACAAACGTTGTCCGGATTTTTGCTCCAAAGACTTCAAATTCTTCCTCCCCAACTCTACGAAAATTAATCGTCGCCTTAAGTTCATTCAGTTGTATGGGAAAATAAACGCTGTTCATCTGATCGGCAATCATTTTTTGCAGCGTCATTTTGCTTGTTTCACCCCCGACGATAGTGAAATAATTTCCGGAAACAAATGCCGGCTTGAAAAAAGGGAATCCCTGGATATGATCCCAATGCGGGTGCGATACAAAAATATACGCATTGATGGATTCACCTTTTTCCATCAACTTATCTCCTAAGTTCCGTATGCCGGTACCGGCATCAAGAATAATCAACTTGTCATCATTCAAGCGCAGTTCGACACAAGGCGTGTTCCCCCCATACCGTACTGTTTGAGTGCCTGGTGTTGGAATAGAGCCGCGTGTACCCCAAAATGTTAAGCGCATAGGTTTCCTGTCACGATTGTTGACGATACTGTTGGACGTAATATTGATAATTGCGTGCCGATTCTTCAATCATTGTTCGTTCATCCTGCGTTAGGTCGCGAATGATTTTCCCCGGTACGCCGGCTACCAGCACCCCCGCCGGAATCTTTGTATGTTCCCGAACAACCGTCCCTGCGGCAATCAAAGAATAACTTTCAAGAAGAGCATTATCAAGAACGATTGCTCCCATCCCGATTAAACAATAATCCTTTATTGTGCACGCATGTAAAATTGCGCCATGCCCGACCGTAACGTTCGCCCCCAACAGAAGCGGATACTTTTCGTATCGTACATGGAGAACACATCCATCCTGAATATTCGTCCCCTCGCCGATGCGGATAGAATTTACATCGCCGCGAATAACAGCATTGTACCAAACGCTGCTCTCCTTCCCGATGGTAACGTCTCCAATAATCTGCGCGCTTTCAACAATATATACACTCGGATGAATATTCGGCGTCGTACCTTTGAACGGATGAATCATCAGTCATCCTCTCCGCGTGGGGGGGTCCAGCCCGTGCGGTTCCACTTCATCAACTCAATGGTAACGTTGCCAATGAGAACTTTCATTTTCGCCAGAATAGGCACGCGAGCCTCGTCATTGCTGAACCATCCTTCAAAATCCCCTGTTAATCCAAAGATACCGACAAAATCCGCCCGCCCGTCAAAATGAATTACATCTATCGGATAATCTACTGCATCAATTTCTTCCGTCGTCCGTTCGTTGAGGAAATTGAGATGTGTGCTTACCTTCTGTTCTTGAATGATGGTAGGAACTGAACTATTTTTTCTCTGCTTGACGTTTGCGCGGGCATAGTAAAACAAAGAAAGCCCATCTTGATAGATGGTATCTAACGTAAGTTTCTCAACTTTCTCTACGGAAGAAGCGCCAAATTCGCCCTTCTGTACTTCCATCTCACGTTTCAGATAATCGAGCGTATAGGTGATATGCCACCATTTGGAATCGTCTTTCGTTCTTGCCCTAAACCATTCAGAGCAAATTGGCGAAGCAATTTTAGTTTCGTAGATCGTGTGTAAATCAACAAAAGGAACTCCACGGTAAGAATCAATATACGCAATTGCTTTATATATCGCCTTCCCGTTTTCTATAACTTTTTCTGCAATTTTGATACGCACCTGTCCAATATCAATAAAAGCATAACGGACATTGTACGTCAGTTCTTCGCCAACCTGAAATAATAATGTATCGCTCGCTTCCCATCTGCCCTTAATAATTGTAGAATGGTTTTCTCCTGCAAGCAAACTCCCATTGCTCACAAATAAGCAAGCGAGGAATACAAGAAAAAAAATAAAGAGGGCGCGCATAGTTTTCACTGCTCGTAGTCGGGTCATAGCAAGCATTTATTCCAGTCCTGCAATTTTTCCTGCCTCCGGAAAGAGAGAGAGCGCTTTCTGAAATTGCCTGTCTTCAGCCAGAAGTACCGGATATGAACCTTCATTACCCCAGATATTTCGCGCAATTTGCGCCTTAATAAATGCCTTGATATAGCCGTAATCTGTCTTAAATTCTTCTTCGTTCTTTGTTACCTCTTTTTTAGCGGCAACTTCTATACACTCGTTCACCATCTCATCGGTAATCTGAAATTCGCTCATAAACTTAGGGAAATCTTTTTCATATTCCTCTCTTATTTTTTTGCCGTTACGGTCCATATACTTGGTTCCATAATCGAGGAAAATAACTTTTCTCCGCAGCTCGGCAGTATAATTTGTGAGCTTGCCCGCTTTTTGAATATAATCAGGAGTGATACCGCCGCCGCCATACACAGTCCTTCCGCCGGCTGTCTTAAATACAGGTTTTGAAGAATCACCCTCTTCATCATGCTCGATATTCTCTCCTTCTTCTTCATCCGCGACCGTTTGGCGGTATGCCTTTCTATCGGCGTTATCGTAGGAGATCGGAAGA
>SCUC01000242.1 GCA_004322375.1 Bacteroidota bacterium | reverse complement strand
GGAAAAAATTAAACTACAAGATAAATTCGCACACACATATATTAAAGCTAAGTTGGCAGTTGAATTCTTACGGTTAAGCAATCACAATATTGCAATGGATGTAAATGACAGGCTAGATGCAGAACAGCTTGCCTATCTTATTTGGGCAGATATTTTTGTTTCGGATGATAGAAAATTTATGAAGAAATGCTTTGAATTTCTTTATGCTAGAAAAAACAAAAGATTTATGTCTTCAAGCGAGTTTTTAACATTTATTAACTGATGTTTGAAAAAATATTAATTAAAATAAAACACCATGTCCCCAAACTTTCGCGACACTAACCTCCTCCCCATCTGGCAAAAAATACAGAATGGGGAACGTCTCTCCCTTGAAGACGGATTAATATTATACAATACCAACGATATCATCTCGCTTGGAAAGATGGCAAATTATGTTCAGCAGAAGAAAAGCGGCGACGCTGTGTATTTTGTGCTGAACCAAAAAATCGAGCATACGAATATTTGTGTTCTCTCCTGCAAGTTCTGTGACTTCGCCGTGAAGAAAGGAGACCCCGACGCGTACGAAATGACGACGGAGGAAATTCTTTCCAAGCTTACTCCTGAAATTATGGAAGTGCATATCACCGGCGGTATGCCTGCCGATTGGGAATGGGAACGGTATGTTGATATCGTTCGCTCCATTCATGAAAAATTTCCCCAGGCGGATGTGAAGGCTTACACTGCCGTTGAGATTGATTTCTTCCACAAGAAATTTAAGATGCCGATTGAGGAAGTGCTTCGCCAGTTACAGGCTGCAGGCTTGCGCACCATGCCCGGCGGCGGCGCCGAGGTATTTTCCGAGCGCGTGCGGCGATTGCTCTTCAATCAAAAAATCGGCGCGAAAACATGGCTGGATATTCACAAAACAGCGCACAAGCTCGGCATCCCCACCAACAGCACAATGCTTTACGGACATATTGAAACGTTGGAAGAGCGGCTTATCCACATGCTCAAGCTGCGCGAAACACAGGATGAGACCGGTGGCTTCCTCACGTTCATTCCACTGGCATTTCAACCGGGAGATACCAACATCAAGCCGCACGACCAATTCACATCTGCAATAGACGATTTGAAAACAATCGCTGTCTCACGATTGATGCTTGATAACTTCCCGCACATCAAGGCATACTGGGTAATGCTCACCGAGGAAGTTGCATCGGTCGCTCTCAATTTCGGGGCGGACGATATGGATGGAACAGTGGGGCATGAACGCATCGCGCACGATGCCGGCGCTACTTCACCGATGGAATTGACAAAAGAACACATTATCAAAATTATCAAGGATGCCGGGAAAATACCTGTTGAGCGGGATGTGTATTACAATCCGTTAAATGTTTACTCCGACCATGTCATCGGAAAAATTCCGTATCTCAATTCAATTCCGTTCTATGCAAATTTCGAGAAGCGACAGTTCAGAATTTTACCTGTCGTTCCACGTCGCATGGGCGTTCTCAATTCCAAAGGACAAATAGACGCGGGATTGTTTTCTCTCATGGATTATTTTTCGGAGGAAGAGAATCTTGAATTTATGAACTGGGGACTTGCATCGCGCGATCAGGTTAAAAGCGTTATGCTGTTTTCTAAAGAGGGCTGGTTAGACTTAAACGGCAAAACAATAGGCATTACCGACGATACGGCTACCTCCGTGCAATTGTTGAACGTTCTGCTTGAGAAAAAGTATGGCGTGCAAGCTCGCTTCGAGCGGCTTCATGCCGGCGTGAACGATCTTTCCGGCTATGATGCGGTCTTGCTTATAGGCGATGAAGCAATGCGGCGAAACAAATACGGGCTAAACGGCTTCGAGCTTGTGTTTGATCTTGCTAAGGAATGGTACGATTGGAAGAAGCTTCCGTTTGTATTTGCCGTGTGGGCAGTAAAGAAAACGCTTGATGATGCAACGAAAAATGAATTGAAAGAAATCATTGAGCGCTCGCTTGAAAAATCTGAATTAGATTTTGTCGCTGTTGCCGGCTTGCACGGAAAAGAACTCGGCTGGAGCGCGCAAGAAACGAAAGAATATCTCGAAGGCTTCAATTTCCGTCTCGGCGAGCGAGAACGGGAGGCAATGCAAGAGTTTAGAACGTTGGTTGAGGAAGTTGAAACTGTATCAATAAAGTAAAAGGGAATAATATGTCGAAAATAAAAGAACCTGCTATTGCTTACTCGACAACGCAAAAAACGAGACCAGGTGAACCTTTACCAAGCCCGAAGGATGCAGTAACAAAGCTTCTTAAAAATTTGAAAGATGATGTCAGCTATGAAGACATCATGTATGAAATATACGTGCTTGAAAAGATTGAACGGGGACTTCGCGATATCGAACAAGGCAACGTCTTTTCTCACGAAGAAGTTAAGGCATCCTTAAAAAAATGGCTAAAGTAAGTTGGTCTGCAGAGGCACGGAAAGACTTGCG
>SCUC01000241.1 GCA_004322375.1 Bacteroidota bacterium | reverse complement strand
CATTGATTGCAACTGAAGTGATTGGACAACCCAATATCAGTAGAAAACTTCGGATTGGAACTAGTAACCCATCAATCGAAAATGATTTTAAGAATGTGCAAGTTGGTATAGGGGAACTCGACCCCACAGAAAGATTAGATATTAACGGAAATATAAAGATACAAGCCCTGCCTGATGGCAATAATTCTAGCTTGAATAACATACTGGTTATTGATCCAGTTACAAAAGTATTACATACACGCGATGCGAATTCGTTCCCCGCAGGTGAAAACCATTGGGTACACGAAACGCCATCGTCGAAAAAACACTTGCTCTACCCAAAACATTATAATGAAACTAACTTTGAATACGATAGAGTAGCAATAGGAATTAACTCAACAGATTATCCATTAAGAGTGTTTGAAAAACAAAATGGTGATACCAGGATTCAGCTAGAAAATCCCAATAATGGCGTTGCTGCATCTACTCAATTCAGAATGATATCAGGAGGCGGTACAACTTCTCCATCTTATCTATCGGTTCGCCAATTTAGTCAAGGTTGGACTGGAAATTATTTCACGGGGGTAGCACATAAAAACCTTTCTCTCATAGAAGCTGGAGATAGTTCTTCAAATCTATTATTTCATTCAGCTAAACAAAATTCTAATTTAATCTTTGCTACTAATTACTCAGAAAAAATGAGGATAACGAGCAAAGGAACTGTTGGAATAGGGACAAATTCGCCAAACGCAAAAGCTACATTACATGTTGAGGGAAAAATAATGATAAAAGATGGAACACAGGGGGACGGATATGTTCTTACATCCGATGTAGACGGATTGGCAAAATGGAAAGAATCTCGAAGTGGCGGAGTAAGCGGAACAGGAACAACAAATTACGTGACCAAATGGGAAAATACAACAGGTAAATTGAAAGATAGCAAGATATTTGATAATGGAACAAATGTTGGAATAGGGCTAGGAGCTAATCCTGCCCCTAATTCAAAATTAGTAATTAAGGGTGGAGGATCTACTTTCTCAACATCCGCTTTGAACGTAACAAATTCAAGTAACACTTCTTCACTTTTCGTTCGAGATGACGGTAGAGTAGGAATAGGGACTAGTGCGCCCCTTCAAACGCTTGATGTGTACGGATATGCTTTAGTAAGAGATCACCTAGATCCTGGTGTAGTAGCGCTTAAAGATCTTAAAGGTATCGAAATACAATCTACAAATAGTAGTAATACTAATGGTGAAGCTATTGCATTGGGGCTTCATAATAAATCTGCTAAGGACGGTGCAGGCGCTGTATCGCTGGCTTTCGGGTTGAGCAGTGCAAATACAATCGGTGCAAAAATCAAGTCTAAACGCATAAACGACCACGAGGTTAATCTTAGCTTTTTTACTTTTCAAAATTCATTACAGGAACGGCTGACGATCTCCAGCGACGGTAATGTTGGAATAAACACCAGCGCGCCTCGTCAAACACTTGATGTGTACGGAAATGTTTTAGTGAGAGATAACGACGCTAATAATGTCGAGGCGTTTGACGGTCTTAAAGGTATCGAAATACGATCTACAAATAGTAGTACTACTAATGGTGAAGCTATTGCATTGGCGCTTCGTAATAAAGATGCTCAAGATGGTACCGGTGCAGTATCGCTGGCTTTCGGGTTGAGCAGTGCAATGACAATCGGTGCAAAAATCAAGTCTAAACGCATAAACGACCACGAGTTTAATCTTAGCTTTTTTACTTTTCAAAATTCTTCATTACAGGAACGGATGACAATCTCAAGCGAAGGCAAGGTTGGCATAGGAACAGGAAGCTCAATAATCTCAGATTCAAGAGTCAAACTTCAAGTTGCCGGGGACGTTAAAGTTGGTTCTAGCAATACCAGCCCAACTATAAGAAGTGGATCCGCTGTGCCCAATGGTACTATTATCGGGAATCCTGGAGATTTATATTTATGTACTTGTGGACAGTTATGGTTTAAAGCATCTGGAACAGGTACCAACAGTGGTTGGATTCAAAAATAATGGAAAGGAGCACTTTATGAAAAACAAACTTCTAAAATTTTTGGTATTTACTTCTATATTAACAGTAATAGCAGTAAGTCAAACTTTCAAATCCTCATCTGCAGGGTTTCAAGTTCGCGCATCAATCGGTCAACCCTTTGGCGGAACCATGAAATCTAGCGGCATGGTAAGCAAGAGCGCAATGTTTCCCCGCTCTACTGCCGGCTTGAAACAATCAGGAGCAGCAGGGTTGCCAAATCCAAAAAATAAAAACAAGCACGCCCTCTCTAGCGCGCTTGATTTGCCGACGGAATTTGCATTGCAACAAGCCTTCCCTAACCCTTTTAATCCATTGACAATTATCAATTACCAATTACCAATTGACAATTTCGTCACATTAAAAGTCTATAACACATTGGGCCAAGAAGTTGCAATGCTTGTTGATGAAATGCAAGATGCAGGATACAAATCCATCACATTCAATGCACATGAACTCCCCAGCGGCATCTACTACTATCGCCTCCAAGCAGGAACATTTTCGGATATGAAAAAAGTATTGTTAATCAAATAACTCTCAAAAAACAATGGAGTAATGGATGTTGAATAAACCTCAACACTCCATTACTCCATTAATCTCGAAGCGAAAACCGCAACAGGCAGGCGCTCCCCCTTTCCGTAGTTTATCCCGTCATCATATATCAAGTGGGGACTCCTCTACCCCTCTGCCCCCTTGCCCCTCTGCTCCCCTGCTCCTCCGCACTCTCCAACATAATAATGAACCATACCAAATAATATCCTACCATTAAGTAACCTTAGTAAATCAATATATTTTCTCGCCCTTGTCATAAAAACTATCCGTTTGGAGGGGGCATTTTAACTGTTTTTCCTCTATCTTTACCAAGCAGCAAATCTCCTGCAAAAAATAAATGAGAAACAGAAGCTCTTGCGAATGTGGGTTAGCGGGTTAGGGAATAGCTTCGTCAAGAGCTTCTTTTCTCTTCGTCTGTGTGGAAATAAAAACGGAGCAGCGTTTACATCGGCTGCTCCGTTCTGTTTACACATGATCCTTTGCTCTTCGTTCTTCGCACTCGCCCTTGCTTTATGCTCAATGCACCTAACACCTACAACCTATACCAACCAACAAACAGTAAACTGCTAAACCATCTCACCACCTAACCGTCAACCAACAAACAACTAATACAAAAACATCGGTTTCCCAAGCAGATGCGCGACCTTCGGGCGATAATGTTCTACATCATACAGTTCATCAACGTCAACTCTCTTCTTCCCTTCCGAAATCATGTTGGCAGAAACGGTAGTATATTTCCCATCTCGTAACGCTACCATTCTTCCCGTCTGCCGTTTCACCAACAAATCGGTTGCGAGATAGCCATAGCTTGTAGATACCATTAAATCGAGAGCGTCCGGCGCGCCGCTTCGCATCAAATAGGCAAGCTGTTGAAATACGGTTCTCACGCCCGAACGAGCCTCAATCTCATGTGCGACTTGTTCACCGATACCGCCAAGCTTTTTATGCCCGTATGCATCTGCTTCGCCTTTCATCATCATCTCGCCCCCAAGGGGTTTGGCTCCTTCAGAAATCGTCATAATTGCATAATGACTTGGGTTATGCTTCCGGTCTTCGACTAAATATTTCACTAACCGATCAATATCGAAGTCAACCTCAGAGATAATCGCCCGGTCAACTCCTGAAAGATACGCGGAGATAAGCGATGTCTCACCGGAATACCGTCCAAATAATTCAACAACAGCTATCCGCTCGTGTGAACCCGTTGGAGTGCGAAGTGCATGAATAAACTCTACGCTCCGTGTTACCGCAGTCGAAAATCCAAGACAGTAATCCGTTCCGTAAACGTCGTTATCCATCGTCTTTGGAATGCAGACCATCGGAAATCCTTCTTTGTGCAAACGGACTGCATAGCTTAACGTGTCATCGCCGCCAATAGCAATGAGCGCGTCAATTTTCAGATGCTCGAGCACGCGTAACACATGCTTGGTACAATCAACGGGTTTTTCCCCGATGTCAGGAATAGTTCCCTTAAGGAAATCGGGAACTTCCTGTGGTTTTACCTTACCCGGATTTGTCCGCGACGTATGGATATACGTTCCACCTGTCCGGTCTATTGTGCGTGTATTTACTTTATTCAGAGGCAAAATGTATTGCTCCGATGTAGGAACATCGTCAGGATTATAATACAGCAATCCCGCCCATCCCTTTCGGAATCCAACAATTTCATGTCCTTCGTCGTTTGCGCGATACACTGCTGCTTTGATACAAGGATTCAATCCGGGGACGTCTCCGCCGCCGGTTAATATGCCAATTTTCATTTTTTATTGTTCTCCATGCTAAAAATTCATTCTCAAATTATATTATTTCCCCTCTCCCTCTAGGAGAGGGGTTAGGGATGAGGCGGCTACATATTCCCGACAACTGCTTCTGCAAATTCGGAGCATTTCACTTCTTTCGCTCCTTCCATCAACCGTGCAAAATCATACGTGACTACTTTTGATTTTATCGTCTTCTCGATGCTGGAAATAATCAAATCTGCCGCTTCTGTCCAACCCAAATACCGTAACATCATCTCACCGCTCAGCACAACGGAACCAGGATTTACTTTGTCCAAATTCGCGTATTTAGGGGCAGTGCCGTGCGTAGCTTCAAACACTGCATGTCCCGTCACATAATTTATATTTGCGCCGGGG
>SCUC01000240.1 GCA_004322375.1 Bacteroidota bacterium | reverse complement strand
AGCTGCCCGTGGGAAGAAGGAACGTCTCCCCGCGAAGGCGTGCAGCTTGGAATTTCCCCTACGACCGCGATCAATGTATCACCGGATGAACCGGCAGTGTTTACGTTGAACGTAGGAAATGTTAGCCCAACAGATGAAGACGGGACATACCAAATTACTATTCCCCAGGAAAGCAATCCGTTCGGCGGTATCATAAAAGTAAATGGCATCACCATTGAAAACGCGTTATTGATAGATATTCCCGCCGGGGAACAAGTCCCTCTTACGCTTACCGTAGAGCGTGGACCGGTTGCCTACGATTATGACGACCTTGTTGTCAGGCTTTCTTCTGTATGTGACGATCAGATTTCAGAAGACAGAGCGTTCACCGTTCATTTTGAAGTACCGTGCAGCGAGGTTGCTTTGGTAGAACCAACGAACAACTGGCTGATTAATTCAAACGACCCGGATTCTGTTTTTGTTACGATAAATAATTACGACAAGAATAATCCCGATTTAGATGAAATCTGGTTTCAATACCGTTCTGTAGCGACTACTGCCGTAGCTGCTGCTGCAACTCAAGCTAAACGTCTTGATATTTCTGCGCTGCTGTATGAGCCTTTGAAACCGTTAGAACAAAAGGGTATTGTCGTAGATGATTATAGCGCCCATTCCGTAAAACCGGATGACGCGAAGGAGGTGATGGATAATCCATGGATTACAGCCATCAGGATTCCCAAGGATAGTCTCCCGACTACTCAAAACTTCTACCAGTTTATCTGGGTCATTCCGCCGGACGTTGTGCCTGACGGAAATATGGAGATTCGCGCGATAACAACGTGCTTCGCGCAAACAATCAAAGGCTCCTCTGTTATCATCAAAGGAAGGATTGACCGAAGTCCACCGGCGCTGCTTGGCTCAACCGAACCTGTTGACGGAGTTCTTGGACCGAATGACCAAATCATCGCTCACTTCGATGAAGATATTGATTGCGGGGCTCTTCATCCGTTGCTGAATGTCCGCCTGTTCAATTCGGGAACAGGACTGGAGATTGATAAGACCATCACGTGCAACGGCAACACGGTAGTCGTAACGCCGAATGTCCCGAACAGGTTTATAGAAAACCAGGTGCTGCGATTGACGTTTGAAGATGACGGGAGCGCGCCCGCGTTTGGCGTCTTCGATTTGTATGGAAATAGGATAACACGGTCGCTCGATTACGAATTCTATGTTGACAGAAATAACATGCGATGGAACGACCCGACATATCAAACGATTGCCATGGAGGGTCAACCGCTTACGTTCACGCGTCGCATCTTCAATACGGGGACGTTTGCGCAGAGCTTCACGCTTGAAGGACTTCCGACGTGGTTGACGGCTACACCGGTAAACGCAGTCATCCCAGCGGGATTCAGCCAGGATGTTACCTTTACCATTAGTCCGCAGCTTACCGGCGGTTTCCATAAAGATACAATCTATGCTAGCACAGCCGGGGGCGAGGAAGATATCATTCTTGATTTCCGTCTCCTGTGCGCGACGCCGCTCTGGTCGGTAACTCCGTCAAACTATGAGTACACGATGAGCATAGATGCAGTGCTAACTGTTGACGGCGCGCGTTCCTCGGACACCTATGATATGATCGCGGCATTTGCCGGCGACGAGGTGCGCGGCACCGGGAATGTGGCATTTGTTCCCTCCGCGGCAGACACCAATAAATACCAGGTGTTCCTTACCGTGCATAGCAACAACCCGCGGGGCGAGCAGCTCACATTCAAAGTGTGGGATGCTTCCACATGCCGCGAGCTTGGGATGATTCAGGAAACGTATTCCTTTGTTGCCGATACAGTCTATGGCAGGCCTGATCGTCCGGCGAAATTTACTGCAAGCAGTCAGGTTGTTCAGCAAATTCAGATTGCATCAGGCTGGACCTGGTTCTCGCTCAATTTACAGGCAGACGATATGTCGGTGAATGCGTTGATGAACAAAGTTTCTGCGCAATCGAATAATATCATCAAGGGACAGGCGGCTTTCAGCCAGTATGCTTCCGGTTTTGGCTGGGTTGGAACGCTTGCCTCGCTCTCAAATAAATCCATGTACCAGGTGAAGCTCAGCAGTCGCGATACCATCGAGTTCGCCGGTTACCCGCTCAACCTGGAAGCGAACAAAATCCCAATTGTGCCGGGCTGGAACTGGGTCAGCTACCAGCCGCAATCGGGATATGAAATCAACTATGCGTTAAGCAACTTGAATCCGCTCAATGGCGATTTGATAAAGAGCCAGTCGGCGTATGCAATTTATGTCGCCAATCTAGGCTGGGTGGGAAGCCTCACCTTCTTAAGTCCACGCGGCGGGTACTTGCTCAAATCGGCGGCGGCAGATACGTTGCTGTATCCTCCTGCTCCGTTTGCTTTGAAAGCTTCTCCCAAAGAGGAATCTCAGCAAATGAGCAGCGACCCGATCGCCTTCAATGGCTGGTCGGTGAATCCTGCACAGTACCAGTATAGCATGGCAATGACGGGTGTTGTGAAGAACGAGAAAGGGACTATCACCGATAGTCTTGACGTTGTAGCAGCGTTTGTCGGGAACGAATGTCGCGGCGTCGCTCAAACAATCCACATCCCTGGATTAAATGGATCATACTTCTTCTTGCTTGCCTACAGCAATGCCGCGGCGGGAGAAGAGCTTGAATTCAAATTTATGGATGCGAGCGAAAATACTGCGTACATGCTCGCGAATAAAGTTACATTTGAAGAGGATGCTATCGTTGGGGAAGTCGCTTCTCCTTTCGCGTGGAGCGTTTCCTATCCTCTCGATGCAAATGGCGAAAGGGTTCTACCCAGGCAATTCAGCTTGAGCCAGAACTACCCGAACCCGTTCAACCCAAGCACAAATATTCGTTACGAGCTTCCTGTGCCCTCGTGGGTAACGTTAAAGATCTATAACACGCTTGGCGAAGAAGTAGCCACCCTTGTTGACGAGATGCAGGATGCAGGATTCAAGACACAGGAATGGAATGCAAGCAGCCTCCCGAGCGGCATCTATTTCTACAAGATGACGGCAGGAAGCTTTACCGCCACCCGAAAATTACTTTTAGTAAAATAAACTCTCATCATCCACAATACATAGGTCCTCTCCTTCGAGAACATCGAAGGGGAGGACGCTATGATATGCAAACAATGGTAAGAACAATACTTGTAATGATGGCAATGACGTTAACGGCATCGGGCGCTCTTTCTGCTGCTCCACCGGCATGGAGTGTTGTTGTTTCCGACTTTCAGCACAACGCAAGCATTACGTGCGTTGTGTATGTAGACGACGTTCTGAAAGAAGATACAGCCAATATTCTTGGTGCATTCGTGAATGATACAGTTCGAGGCGTAGCAACGCCAATTGCCGTTGGTGATGATTATATGTTTTTCCTCACAGTCTATTCTAACAGGACGAGCGGGGACACGCTTTCGTTCCGTTTTTACGATGCCGCTCTGGATACAATCCTGAGTATCACCGAAAAAATTTCATTCGCACCGGATGCGCAAATCGGAGACCCGGTTACGCCATTTCAATTCCACGGTTTCATTCCGCCGCTTATACAAACAATCACACACCGGTTTGAAGCAGGATGGAACATGGTCTCTATTCCCTTAGATGTTTTGAATTATTCAAAAACCAACCTATTCCCCGGTGCGCTTTCTGATGCTTTCGCTTTTCAAAACGGGTACCAAGCTAAAACCATGCTGGAACTCGGAACGGGGTACTGGTTGAAATTTTCTTCTGATTCAGCGCAACGCGTTGTCGCTTTTTCCGGAACGGAAAAAGTGAGCGATACTCTCTCCGTTGCGGCGGGATGGAATATTGTTGGTACGGTTTCCGCTCCGGTAGCGTCAACTTCGATCCTCGCTCAAGGCACAACGATAGAGTCACAATATTTTAAATTCAGCAGCGGATATGCTGCTGCAGACACGCTGGTTCCCGGAAGCGGTTACTGGGTGAAAGTTAGCTCGGATGGTTCATTGATTTTGAACGCGTCTGTTTCATCAACCAAAACAATGTATCCTCAATCAATTAGGGATATGCGACGATGAAAACATTAATAGTCAGGCAGATTGCACTAGTATTCGTGACAACAATTGCTCTGTTTGCTGCACCTCCCGATTGGAATGTGAATCCTTCGGAGTATCTCTTTAATAGTACAATCACTGCGGTTTTAGAAGTCAACGATACCCTTGCGAGAGAGGGTAATATCGTGGGGGCATTTGTTGGGAATGAAGTCCGTGGCGTTGCATCTCCGATTCAAGTCGGTGATACGTGGATGTATTTTATGACAGTCTATTCAAACGCAACGGATGGGGAAACAGTAACCTTCAAAACGTATCTCTCAAGCGCGGATATGGTTTCGGACATTGAGGAATCAGTTCCGTTCGTTGCAAATGCCATCAATGGCGATCCTGCGACGCCGTTCCGGTGGCATACGTATGTCAGCTATGACCGCGCGCCGGTTCTCGAAGGAGTTCCCGATCAAACAGTTGAGCAGGGAATGAGTTTTGCCGTATTTGATCTCAACACGTATCTAACAGAATTTGATGGAAACCAGCTTATCCTGAATGTCAGGGGGAATACGAGGCTAACGGTTTCAATCAATGCCTCGCGGTTGGTGACGGTAACAGCGCCTTCAAATTTTACCGGTAGTGAAACGATTGTCTTCAAAGCAACCGACTTCACGACCAACCATTACTATGATACCGATACGGCAGTGTTCACAGTCTTGCCGACGGATATACCGCCGACTGTCGGAGATATTCCGGATCAAACTATCGGGATTAATGGCAGGTTTCCTGAATTGCAGCTCGATAATTTTTTGTCGCTTCAAGATTCAGGAGGAGTGTCATGGAGTCTGGAAGGCGCCGCGGCGGTTGTTGGAATGCCGGTTCCCTCGTGGTCGGTTAATCCATCGTTATACCAGTTTTCGATGAACGTTACCGCCAAAGTTTATTCGCGGCATAAACAGATAACAAGCGGCGGTCACCTTCTTGCGGCGTTTTCGGGAAACGAGCTGCGTGGCGTTACCCAGGGTACGCAGGTTGGCGATGCGTATCTATTCTTCCTGACAGTGTATTCAAATACTCCCGGTGAACAGCTTTATTTTCGCGTTTATGACGCTGCCTCCGAAGAAATTCTTCCCGTTTACGAGAGACAACCATTCAGTCCGAACGGCGTAGTAGGAACCCCCGAAATTCCTACCGATATTCACGCCGGCTACGTGATATTTTTGATCACGAACGGAAATCAGCTGCAAGCAAGAGTCGTTGATACGGCATGGACAGGCAGTGAACGCGTTCTTTTCATTGCCACTGATGAGGGAACGCTTCACTCGTATTCAGATTCTGACGACGTAGCATTTTCAGTTCTTCCCGACCACACACCCATTGTATCAGGATTGGAAGAGCAAACTATTCAACAAGGCGAGTCATTCACCGCATTTGATTTGGATAATTATTTGGACGAGGATGATGGCAACACCGTGACATGGAGCTATAACGGAAATCTCAATCTGATTGTCTCCATCAACGGAGATAATGAAGTTACTATAATGCCAACAAATCCAACCTGGATCGGGAGCGAAACAATCGTATTCACCGTTACCGATAATACGGCGAATGCGTTGTTCAGTTCCGATACGATAACTTATACGATAGAGCAACCGGATCACGCGCCGGCGCTCGCGAATATTCCGAATCAGACCGTGGGATTGAACGGCTTGTTCCAGGGGTACGATCTGGATTTCTATCTTCATGAAACAGACGGCGATAGCATAGAATGGCTTGTTGAATATCAAACGTTTCCCAGAGGCAATCCCGCCCCGGCATGGAATGTTACCCCGTCACTCTACCAATTTTCAATGAACGTTACTGCGGAAGTTCGCGCGCGAAATACCGATGTCTCAAACGGCGATTACCTTTTGGCTGCGTTTGCCGGGAACGAGCTTCGCGGAGTTTCGCAAGCGGTTCAGGCGGGAAGCACGTGGCTGTTTTTTATCACGATTTATTCCAACACGCAAGACGAGCAGCTCCATTTCAAATTGTATGACGCGTTGCTGCAAGACGTGCTTCCGGTGAAAGAGAAATTTTCGTTTGAGGCAAACGGCATCTATGGTACCCCCGGAGAGCCATACAGGCTGACATCGGGCAACATCCTTGTGAACAGAAGCCCCGATAACAGGATAACATTTGACATTGTTGATACGGCATGGTCGGGCAGCGAAACAATATTATTTACTGCGCGGGATGCTCATCGGTCGCGCCATTATTCTGCGACCGATTATGCAATTTATACCGTCATTTCCGATCATTCTCCGGTTGTCAGCGGAATACCTGACCAAACCGTTGAACAGGAAACATCCTTTGCCATGTTCGACCTCGATAATTTTCTCCGGGAAGTTGACGGACAGGAAATAATCTGGGGAGCAAGCTACAACCAGAACTACGTTATTTCAATCAATGCAAACCATGAAACGATTATTACACCGCGTGATCCCAATTGGATAGGAAGCGATAACGTTATTTTTCAAGCGAGAGACGTTTCCACGTTCGGATTATTTGACGTTGATACGGCAACGTTCACAATCATTTCTGTCAACCATCGCCCGGAGATAGCGAACACATTATCTCAGGAAATTCCACCCTCAGGCTCGTTCACTTCATTTGATTTAGATTCGTACCTGACTGAGCAGGATGGCGATAGCGTTGTGTGGTCTTACGCGTTTCTTCCACCGCAACGACCGGATGCGCAGCCTTCGTGGAGCGTTAATCCGAGCGGGTATCAGTATTCCATGACATTTACGGCACAGGTAACATCACTAAGCAATATCCCGGTAAGCTCGAACAACCGGTTGGCGGCATTTGCAGGGAATGAGTTGCGGGGAGTAACTGCGCCTGTGCAGGTAGGCGGAACGACGCTTTATTTTCTTACCGTCTATGCCAACGGCGATGGGGAGCAGCTCCGGTTTCAATTTTATGATGGAACCGCGCAGCGACTTCTTCCGGTGAAAGAAACAGTTCTTTTTGTTGCAAATTCGGTGGTTGGCGGTCCGTTGAATCCTTTTTCATTTAACGCAGGCAACTTGCTTGTTACGATGGCAGGAGGAAATGTTGTCGGTATCGAGCGAACGCTTTCAAGCTGGTTAGGAACGGAAACGCTCATGTTTATTGCAAAGGAGATTAACACCAGGAACAATTATGCCGATACATCCTATGCGCAATTTTCCGTGGTGCAGGATGCATTCGGCAGTTCTCAAACGAGCGTACTGTTTGGAGATATTCCCGTTCATACGACGGAGATTGAAACCGTGACAATTGCTAACCGCGGAACGGGGTCTCTGGAGATTTCCTCTGTAACGGTAGATAACCCGGATTACAGCGTCAGTCCTGCAAATGCAAATGTGCTTGAGGGCTATTCACAAGAGTTTATTGTTCGGTTTAGTCCTTCGTCATCGGGGAATAAAAACGCTCAGCTGATGTTCATTCATAATGCGTATAGTTCTCCACGGGTCATAGCGCTTGAAGGCAGCGGACAGTATTTGGTTATAACAGCCACCGCCAATGGAAATGGAACCATAACGCCCACCGGCGCCAGCAATATCGGCTATGGCGCGAACCGGGCGTATGAAATTATTCCCGACCATGGATATAGAATGGATAGCGTAGTTGTTGACAGCAACAACATGGGTGCGCTCACAGAGTTTGAATTTTCAGGCGTGACAGCCCACCATGTGATTGATGCGTATTTTTCAATTATTCCCGCGTATGGCGTACAGTACCGGACTGCGACTATGGAAGATTGGGCAACTGCGGTTGACCAGCGTGGTCTCCGGCGTCAAATTAACAGAAAATATGATAAGATATTTTTTGAATTTGACCTCACAGCCGACCAGTCGCGGTTGCTGGAACTTTCATTTAACATGAACACGTCGGGCGTTATCACGAAGGGGACAACAGCGCTCGATACCATCGCCGTCTTTTCAGGAAAATCGTTTATAGGCGATCTTTCTTCGTCTCTCCTCCGGGGACAGGTTCTACACATCAACGGAGTCGGCTCGGCGGGAAGGTATATCACTACTCGCTATAAATGGGGAACCACTGCCTTCAAGCCTTTGCTCAAGAAGGAGTACAAGCGAATACAGCTTGGCATTCCGCTCCCCAATTTGCATAACGTCGGCAAAGAGATGTTCGGCGTCGGTCAACGGGGCGCGTTTCCGAGCGGGCTTCGTATCGGTGTCTCGCAGGGTGTGCGCGGCGGCGGCTCGGTAATACATTTCAAGTACAAAGACGTGCAGAAATCGCTGGCACAAGAAACGCCGGGCGGGTTCGCTCTTCACACGCAGGGACCCCGATGCTTCGATTCTCTCGGTGACGGCACGCAAATGACCTACCGGGAGAGAAGCCTTCCGGTTGATAAACAAAATAACAAGCTCTTCTCCGAAGCCCTAACGTTGCGGCTCAATATTACGGCAAGCGTGCTGGGAAAATTTCCCGCCGGACTGGGCGAGCTGACCTATCGTAATCAAGCGCAGCCCGATAACCCGTTCAACGGGATGATGGTAAGAGAAATTTCCGGGAAAGCGGATACTATGCTTAGCTGCCAGCCGCTTGCGGGGAACACGCCTGCAACGCTTGATGATTTGTATGAAACGATTCGCGCAATTAACGGCTCGTTTCGCACGGATGGCAGGCTCGATACCATCAGCTTTTACAGACGAACGCGTCTCACCGGAACAAAACGACTTGTGGACGTTCCCTATCTTTCCGCTACACCCGGTGTAGTGGCGCAAACAGTGAGCATTGAAGAAGATGTAACGGATGAAACGGCTGATGTGCCGGAGCAAGTTGCTTTATACCAGAACTATCCGAATCCGTTCAATCCTTCGACCGTTATCCGTTACCAGTTATCCGTTCATAGTGTCGTTACGTTGAAGGTGTATAATATGCTCGGACAGGAGGTGACAACGTTGGTTGACGGGATGCAGGATGCAGGATTCAAGACGGTAGAATGGGATGCCTCGAATCTTCCGAGCGGGGTGTATAGTTATCGTCTCAATGTTGAAAGCCGGGACGGCATGTTGACCTACACGGACGTGAAGCGGATGTTGCTGATTAAATAACGCGGGTGAGGGAATGAGAATCCGGGGTAAGACAAACCGTTCCTAAGATAGTAGGGGCGCACAGGGATTGAAGGCGGTAAAATTAGTTCAGAGTGATATGCCAGTTTTTCGCTTTTTGCGCGGTTTCAGTATATTATACTGATGGATAGTAAAGACATACGCTGGCAGCAACGGTTTAGCAATTTCCGAAAGGCTTTATCTCAACTTCAAAAGTTTATTGAGAAAGGCGAGCTGAACGAATTGGAAAAACAAGGCTTGATTCAAGCGTTCGAATATACCTATGAGCTTGCCTGGAACGTCATCAAAGACTATTATGAATTTCAAGGAGAAGTGGATACTATCCAGGGAAGCAGGGATGCTTTTCGGGTAGCATTTAATAAAGGATTAATCTCCGATGGTCAAGAGTGGATCAATATGATTGACAGCAGGATAAAATCTGCTCATACCTATAACGAAGAAACCGCGGATGAAATTGCTACTGCCATTATTCAAACCTACTACGATTTGTTCTGTTCCTTTGCCGGCACGATGGAGGGTTATCTTCCGGGCAACCAAAAGAATACCGGTTGATAATGAAATTCGGGTTACCAGAGAAGATTATCGAGCAGATCAATTTCGTGTTTGCCGCATTTCCACAGGTGGAGGAAGCCGTGCTTTACGGCTCTCGCGCAAAAGGTAACTTCAAGCCCGGCTCCGATGTTGACCTAACCTTAAAAGGGAGCTCGTTAAATCTTCAGGTGATAAATGCTATCAGCAACCAGCTGTACGAGCTGCCAATACCCTACAAAATAGACCTCTCAATTTATACACAAATTGATAATAAAGATTTGCTTGAGCATATCAAGCGGGTGGGAGTGGTGTTTTATAGGAGAGGAGAACAAGAAATATGAACTCGTTACCTATTGGTAATAAATTATTATAGTACAAATATTAATTCACGACAAAGGTATTTAACAAAAAATTTTTTTCACCAATGAAAATGAAATACTAAGAACTTTTCAAAAGTTGAAACTATGACAAATCATAACTTCTCAAATGAAGATAAGATAAGTTATCCATATATAAAACCGCTTATTTATGGTACACTAATAGTTATTACACTATTTTTAGGCTCATGGATATGGATTGTTAATGATTCCAGATTGCCAACTTGGGTGGATCGAAGCAACTTTGGGCAAATGTTTGGAGCAATAAATGCACTCTTCGCTGGGTTAGCTTTTGCTGGAGTAATTGTAACAATCTATTTACAGTCCAAGGAACTAAAACTACAAAGACAAGAACTTGAGGATACTAGAAAAGAGATTAAGGGACAAAAAGAACAATTAGAAATACAAAATAAGACCCTTCTTTTACAGAATTTTGAGAACAAATTTTTTCAACTTTTATCTCTACATCATCAAATTGTAAATTCAATAGATTTGCCTGATGGTGTTACTCACGGTAACCCTACTTTTCTAAAAGGAAGAGATTGCTTCAAAAAAATGTACAATGAGTATGAGAGGCGTTATCAAGAATATTATTTACAGCATAGTAAGGATTATCACTCTTTGGAGGAATTAATTAACAAATCATATCTTAATTTTTTTAATAAATATCAATTAGACATTGGCCATTATTTTAGAAACCTCTACCATATAATAAAGTTTATTGATAAGAATCCTGAAATCTCTGATAAAGAATTTTATACATCCTTGGTAAGAGCACAATTGTCAACTTACGAACTAGCCCTTTTATTCTACAATTGTTTATCTGAACTTGGCAATAAAAAATTTAAGCCCCTCATTGTAACATATCATTTATTAAAGAATCTTCAAACTGATGTAATCATAGATTACACAATGCCAACACTTTTTCCAAAATATAGCAGAGAAGAACATATTAGTCTTTATAGTGAATCAGCATTCAAACAATAAAATCGATAAAATAATCATAATAAATTATTCAATAAACTTTTTTCCTTTTTAATTTTGCATTTTTCATTGCTACTCATACCTCAACGATTCAATCGGGTCAACACTGGCGGCGCGGCGGGCGGGGAAGAAGCCGGCAATTAAGCCGATGATAGTGAGTATCCCGGTAGTAATCATCATGATGACGGGAGAGAGAATAGGGCGACCGAGGAATTGCATCGGTCCGTCGGTTTCGGCAGGGAGCATGTTCACTCCCGTAACGACGAGATAGGAAAACGATAATCCGATTGCGCCGCCGATAAACGCGACTAACAGCGCCTGGATAATAAACTGCGCCATAATGTGAGAACGTTTCGCGCCCACCGCCATCCGCACGCCGATTTCTTTTGTGCGTTCTTTCACGATTGCGTACATCACGTTCGCAACGCCAACGCCGGCAATCAAGAGCGTCAACAATCCCACGGCAAACAAAAAGATTGTAATGCCAAGCATGATTTTCTCTCCAATCTCTTCTTCTTCGATAAAGTCCCAGATGCCCAACGCGCGTTCATCAGTAGGGTCGAAGTGATACTTCCTCCCTAAAACTTCATAGAGCGATTGCTTCACTTCCGGCTGTCGTTGGGGGTCGCTTGGGCGAATGACGATGGAATTAACATACTTGTTGCCATACATCGTGCGAAAGGTATTGAAAGGGATAATCGCACGTTCCGCATCGGGACCGTTGTTGCTGCTTGTTTGTATTTTAGGTTGAATGATTCCCACGACGGTGAACGGAATTCCATCGAGCAGCAGCGATTTGCCCACCGGCGCTTCATCCTTGAAAATATCCTTTGCAATTTTTGAGCCAAGCACAAGCGTGCGTCGCTGCTCTTGAATATCTTTATTGCTTAAAAATCGCCCGCCCGCCATCGGGTACATGCGGCGCATCTCCTCGAAGCCGGGATTCACCCCCTCGCACTCCGTGTTCGTAGAAAATTTATTGTAACGAAGCTGAACAAACTTGCGGTATTGAGGACTAACCATCGCGACGCCGGGTATAGCGCGTTCCAGCATATCAACATCTTCCTCAACGAAATCAATCTGCCGTCCTTTCGCCATTCCTTCAAATTCTTTGCTGGTCTCGCCGCCGTAAATAATCATGATTTTGTCGCCTGCGTTGACAAGTCCCAGCATCATCTGGTGTCCCAATCCCTGTCCGAAGGAAAGCAGCAGCACTACCGCGACCGTTCCCCACGTGATGGAAACAATGGTAAGAAACGCGCGAAGTCTTTGCGCTTTCAGGTCTTGAAAAAAATCTTTAAGAAGTTCTAACCACATATTCAATTAAAAAGTATCAAGTAAAAAGTAAAAAATGCACTTTGATGGTTGAAAGTAATCTCGGTATAAACATTTTTTACTTGGGAATTTTTTAATTTTGACTTGATTAAAAGACGTGCCCTTTCTTGAACTGGAGCACGCTTACAATGTTGACGAGAGCTGCAATGCCGAGGAGAATTCCGATGTTGGGCAGGATGGCAAGCGTACCGACGCCGCGCCAGAGCACCTGCATGAATCCATCTATTGACCAATAGATAATCGTCATCTTGCTGAAGACGAGGAGATAGTCGGGCATGAGCGAAGTGGGAAACCACGCGCCACCGATAGAGCTCATTGTTAATATAAGCAGCGTACCCCAGCCGTTTGCTTGCTGCGCGGTTCTGCAAAACGCCGCGAGCAGCATCCCGAACGCCGTGCATGCTATTGAAGCGGCAATCACGACAAGAACTAAATTGAACAGGTTTGAGAAAATGTCAATGTCAAAAAGAATCCATCCTACTGTAAAAAGAAATAGGAGCTGAATGATGCCGAGGGACATATTAAACAGGTACTTGCCCCAGAGAATGTGTGTCCGTGAAATCGGCGAGGCGAGCAACCGCAGCATCACCCCGTTTTTCTTTTCATCAAACAGGGAAGTGGCGGAGCCTGTCATCGTAAACAGCAGGAACATCATTGCCCACCCGCCTACGCTGCGGGTCGCCCAG
>SCUC01000239.1 GCA_004322375.1 Bacteroidota bacterium | reverse complement strand
CATCGGACCCGGGCGATACAGGGCATTCATTGCCACAAGATCCGAAATGGTATTTGGCTTTAACTTTCTGAGCCATTCCTGCATTCCTGAAGATTCAAACTGGAAAATAGCAACAGTTTGCCCCTTCCCGAATAATTCAAATGTTTTGCTGTCATCCTCCGGTATTGAATAAACGTCTATTTCAACACCATAGTTCTCTTTTATCAATCTTAGGCTGTTTTCAATGATTGTCAGAGTCCGCAAACCTAAGAAGTCCATTTTTAACAAACCTGCAACCTCTAAATCCAGCATGTTATACTGGGTCATGAGTTCAGTTTGAGGGGTTTTATACAAAGGCACGTAATCGCTGATGGGACCCGGGGCTATAACCACTCCTGCTGCGTGCGTAGACGAATTCCTGTTCATCCCCTCCAATATTTTCGCAATATGAACAAGTTCCTGAATCTTTTCATCCGAACTATCCTTCACCCAGCGTAACTCAGGAATTTCCTCTAATGCCTCTGCAATTGGCATAACTTTACCAAGGTTTACAGGAAATAATTTGGTAATTGACTCTGTCGTACTTAAAGGAACACCTAATACTCTTCCAACATCTTTTAATACTGCCCGTGAAGACAGTGTTCCAAATGTTATTATCTGGGATACAGATTCTGCTCCGTATTTTTGTCGAACATATTCAATAACCTGCTCCCGACCATTATCAGCAAAATCAACGTCAATATCAGGCATGCTTACGCGATCAGGATTTAAAAATCTCTCGAACAGCAAATCGTATTTCAGAGGGTCAACATCGGTGATTCCGAGCGCATACGAAACAATGCTTCCCGCAGCGCTTCCCCTGCCCGGACCAACACGCACACCCATTCGTTTAGCCGAGTTGATAAAATCCTGGGTGATGAGAAAATACCCCTCATATCCCATCCTTTTTATCATTGATAATTCATATTCAAGCCGTTCACGAATTACCGGTGTCAATTCCTTATACCGCTTTTCAATCCCCTCGTTTGCGAGCTTTTCGAGATATTCGCCTTTGGTGGAAACCCCGGACTCTGCGGGAATGGGGAACTCGGGCATATGCGGCTTTTTCGGCGTTATGTCGAACTCCTCTACCTTCCCAGCGACTTCTAGTGTATGCTCTATTGCGCCGGGATACCCCTTAAACAAATCGCACATCTGCTTTGCAGACTTGAAATAGATTTGATCTGTCTGATAACGTAAATTGTGATAATCCGACGCGCTGTTAGCGCTCGCATCCGGTATCATCAGCATGACGTTATGCGCCACCGCATGATCTTGCTTGATATAATGGATGTCGTTCGTGGCAACTAATTTGATACCAAGCTCTTTTGCAAGCCGCGGCATCCCTTCGAGAATTGATTTTTCTTTTTCAAGAGAATGGTTTTGGATTTCAAGATAAAAATCATCCCCGAAAATTTCCTTGAACGTAACTGCCATGGCTCTGGCTGGTTCATAATTGCCGGCAACAAGATGAAATGAAACCACACCGGCAGGGCAAGCTGAAAGCGCAATCAGTCCTTCCGAGTATTGACGGAGCAATTCCATATCAATTCGCGGCTTGTAGTAAAAGCCTTCAGTGTGTCCCAGCGTACAAAGTTTAGATAGATTTTTATATCCTTGAAAATTTTTGGCAAGAAGAACAAGATGCTGGTAAATGCCTCTCCCCTGACCCGCGGCAAGCAGTTTAGGATTCACTTCCTTATCAAACCGGGTTCCCTGTGTTACGATATACACCTCACACCCGATGATTGGCTTGATGCCCGCCTTCTTCGCGGTTTGATAAAACTCTATTGCGCCAAACATCACGCCATGGTCGGTCAGTGCAACAGCCGGCATCTTCTGCTCAACTGCCGCCTCGACTAATCCGTCAATTGTCGCCGCTCCATCCAGAAGGCTGTAATGCGAATGATTATGAAGATGTATAAATTCTGACAAGGTCGTTAATCGTTATCTGTTAAATGTTATGCGTTTTTTTGTGCTATAGTCACGTGTTATCACTGATAACATTTTTACTTTTTAATTTTGACTTTTTACTTATTTCTCATAATACTGTCCAACATAGCTCACAGCCTTCCCTATCTCAATAATCTCCCTGTTGCCGGTTTTCCGTTCTTTTACCTCTACATTCCCATTATTTACATTCTTCTCACCAACAATCACTTGCAATGGCATCCCAAGCAAATCCGCATCTTTGAACTTGAAGCCGGGGCTGACATCTTTCCTATCATCAAATAGTACCTCAACTTTTGCAGATTGTAAGTCTTTGTATAAGGTATTGGCAACATTCACAACTTTTTCGCTGTTAGAATTGACTAACACCAAATGTACTTGAAATGGAGCTAATGTCTTGCTCCAGATAATTCCATTCGCATCATTGCTCTGCTCGATGAGACAGGCAATTACACGCTCCACTCCAATTCCGTAGCTTCCCATGATGATTGGCTTTTCCGCGCCTGCTTCATCAAGGAAGGTTGCTTGCAAAGCATCCGCATATTTCGTGCCGAGCTTGAAAACATGTCCCAGCTCTATCGCCTTGACTACACGCAAAGCCGCGCCGCAATTACAGCACGCTTCACCTTCCTGAACCGTTCTCAAATCAACATACTTCTCAACCGTTACATCCTTGGCAAGAGTAATATTTTTGATATGATAATCTGTTTTATTTGCTCCGCTGAC
>SCUC01000238.1 GCA_004322375.1 Bacteroidota bacterium | reverse complement strand
ATCAAAAATTGAGGTGTTCTCTCCACTAAGTCATTTCGATGAAACTGTTTTACGGAGCGATAACACGATTACAGCCAAGGTCAGCGAGTATATCACAACAACAGTGAACCTGCAATTGATTAACGATAAAAAAGTTTCTCCGTACACCCAGTTAAAGGAGACAATTGCTATCGGGTTAAGCTACACGCTTTTTTAATTTTAGAAGGCTTTGAAAAACCCCATTTTGTCATTCTGAACGAAATGAAATGAAGTGCCTACGGCTCGTAGAGAAGAATCTCCGTTTCTAAAGGTTACGGAGATGTTTCGTCTGCCGAGGTGGACTCAACATGACAATGTGGACGTTTTGCAAAGGCTTCTTTTAGATTTCTTGTATAGTAGGAAAGATACATTATGCTAAAAGAATTTACTGATTTTCTGAAACAATACGGAGTTATCGGCCTTGCTATTGCCGTTATTATCGGAGGAAAAGCCAACGCTCTTGTTTCTGCTACGGTAGATGGAATATTAATGCCGATAATTACCTTTTTTATTCCCGGAGGCGTCTGGCGTACCGCAACGCTTGATTTAGGTCCTTTTCACTTTTTACTCGGTCCCTTCTTTGGCGCGTTGATTGATTTTCTTATTGTCGGGTTCATCGTTTTTTATTTCGCTAAAAAGGTATTCAAAGAAGAAAAGGTTGGAAAAAAGTGAGCAAATCGTAGTGTTGTTTCTCTCATAACACTTTCGGAAGAGAGGATTCAGAAAATTTTCCAGAATCCTCTCCTTTCATTGTCCGCCTGCAACAATATGGACAATGCGGGAGCATTGTCCTACCATATAAAATCATTCCTTGCAAATAATTACTTGTAGCGACTTGAATTCATCATCGAAAATCGTTACTTTTCCACGCGCGGTATTTTTATTATCCTTCTGCTCACACACATTTATTTGCATACAGACATCTGATGTTATTTACACGATGAGTAACAGATTATTCAATAGTATAGTATTCCAAGGGATGAAAGCGCTTCTTGGGATATTCTGTATTCCTACCGTACTACTCGCGCAGGCTGGTTTTCATCGCTTCGAGCAGATTACAATTGACCACGGGTTATCACAGGGAACTGTTACCTGCATCCTGCAAGGGAAGAAGGGGTTCATGTGGTTGGGAACTCAAGACGGGTTGAATATGTATGATGGGTATAAATTTACCCTTTTCAAAAAGAACATTCGCAACGCGAACTCTCTTTCCGATAATATTATTCGATGCTTGTTTGAAGATGCGGAGGGCGCTCTCTGGGTTGGCACTGAATACGGCTTGAATAAATTTGATAAGACAACGATGTCGTTTCAGCGGTTTCTTCATAATCCTGAAAGCATGAATAGTCTAAGCAGCAACGTCATTAGTTCAATATCTGTTGATAAGAAGGGAACGGTTTGGGTTGGGACAATTGGCGGAGGCTTGAATAGCATAGTCTTTTCTTCTCGAGATAAGAGTCACTCCACCGTTACACGCTACCTTCATGATGAATCGGATAGCGCGAGCATTCCAGATAATCAAGTCAATGTTATATTTGAAGACCGCGCAGGTAGGCTATGGTTAGGAACGGAACATGCTGGTCTTGTTCAATTCGACGCTGCGACACAACGATTTATTCCCTACGCAATGAAGCAGCCGGGGCGGTTGAAGCAAGATATTACGGTGAACTGCATCCGGGAAGATAAATCGGGTACTCTCTGGATAGGAGTCAATACAGACGGATTGTATTCATTCAACCGCAGCACCGGAAAAATTCAGCATCATCCCGTAAATCCAAATTCCAACAGACAATCAGGAGGTATAGACATTGTGGCGATAGCTGAAGAATCTCCCGATATTCTATGGCTTGCAACACGTGCTTCCGGGTTGATAAAGTATTCCAAATCTTCAGGTGAATTTCTCACATACAGGCAGGATGATAATGAGCCGAACAGCCTGAGCTATAACTCGTTGCTTTCGGTATATCTCGATCGAAGCTCTCTTCTTTGGATTGGCACCAATGGCGCGGGGATTAATACCTTATATACGCAAGCGAAGGTATTTAAACTTTATCAGCATCAAGTAAATAATGTCAATAGCCTGCGCCACAATAGTGTCAGAGCTATCTATGAAGATAATGAGGGGTATCTCTGGGTCGGTACCTATGGAGGACTTGATAAAATTGATAGAAGAACCGGCGTGTATAAACATTTTAGCAGCAGCGGCACAGGTCAGGCAACTCTCTTCGACGATGTTGTGTATTGCATCATTGAAGACCCGGCAAGCAAGGGGAATATCCTCTGGATCGGAACGGAAGGGGATGGCTTATACCGAATGGATTGCTTATCGGAGCGCGTTAGGAAATTTAACCTCGATGATGAACATGAAAGCGGGAACGGTTTTGATAAGGTGTATAGCCTTTGCATGGGAAACAAAAATGATCTATGGGTTGGAACACGGGACGGATTGGTACGGTTAGATAAAATCCGTGGAACAGTAAAGCGCTATACCCAACAACAATATAATATCAACAGCTTAAGTTTCAACCATGTTACATCAATACTTATGGATCGTTCAGGCGTACTTTGGGTTGGGACGTATGGAGGCGGCTTAAACCGTTTTTATCCCGAAACGGAAACATTCCAACACTATATAAATGATGAGTCGAATCCGTCCAGCATCAGCAACAATCGTGTCAAGTGCTTGTTTGAGGATCAATCGGGGAATTTCTGGATTGGCACGGATGGGGGCGGTTTAAATAAATTCGATAGGGCGAGAGGGACATTTACACATTACGAAGGGAAAAATTTTCTTCCAAGCGACGTTGTCTATGGCATTCTTGAGGACGAGAAACAACATATCTGGATGAGTACAAACAACGGGCTTGCAAAATTTAATCCGGCAACAGGGATATGGAGAACATATTCTATAGTGGATGGACTGCAGAGCAACGAGTTCAATTCAGGAGCTTGTTATCGTAGTATGCACGGTGAAATGTTCTTTGGCGGCGTAAGGGGGTTCAATGCGTTCTTCCCGGAAAACGTAAGCGATAACAGCTATATGCCTCCTATCGTAATTACGGAGCTACAAATTTTTAATAAAACAGTCGGCATAGGGGAAGAAATCAACGGAAGAGTGATATTGCAGCAGCGGATTTCGGACACAAAAGAGTTGACGCTTTCGTATGCTGAAAATGTATTTTCCTTCGAATTTGTCGCGTTGAATTATATCAATCCATCGAAGAATCTCTATGCGTATCTGCTGGAAGGATTCGACAACACATGGACATTTTCTGATGCCTCCAAGCGTTTTGCTACATATACTAATCTGGATCCGGGAACATACGTATTCAAAGTTCGGGGCTCGAATAATGACGGTATATGGAATAACGAGGGAGCGGCGATAACAATTACCGTGACTCCTGCATTCTGGAAAACGCCGACCTTTTACTCGCTCGCGGGGCTGAGCGTCCTTGCCCTGGTTGGAATGGTTTATTATTTCCGGGTGTCGAGGTTAGAGCGCGAAAAAGAAATGCAGCAAAAGCTATCCCAAATGCTCATCGAACAGCAAGAGCAGGAACGGAAACGCATCGCACAGGAGCTTCATGATGGCCTTGGTCAAAACGTCCTTATTATGAAAACGAATGCCCAGTTAGCATTGCGTGCGCTAGGCGATGCTGAATCATTAAAAGAACGGCTGGATGAAATTGCTTCTATCGCCGATGATACCATGCAGCTAAGCAGGGAAATTGCATATAATCTTCGCCCCCTTCATCTTGATAGATTAGGGTTGACAGAAACACTTGAAACACAGATGGAAAGTGCGGCAAAAGCATCTTCAATGACGTTAGATTATGATATAGATTTCATTGACGGCGCTATTTCGCGTGATAACGAGATTAATGTGTACAGGATTATTCAGGAAAGCCTGAATAATATCTTGAAACATTCCTCTGCCACCGCCGCGTCGGTGAAGGTAAGAAAAACCGATACAGGCATCGTGCTGACGATTCAAGACAACGGAAAGGGGTTTGATATTCATCATACACTGCACGTGCGAGGTCTCGGTCTTGTCGGTATCGAGGAACGAGCGCGAATTCTTGAGGCAAAGCTTACCATTTTTTCAGAAGTAGGAAAAGGGACGCGAATATCGTTGTTCATCCCGTTACAAAAAGAATCTGCATGAAAACGAAAGTGATTAGAATTCTTCTCGCGGATGATCATCCGATTTTGCGCAAAGGGCTTCGCGCACTCCTTGAGGAGAATCCGGAATTCCGGGTAGTCGCAGAGGCTGACGATGGAGAAAAGACCCTGCGGGAACTCCAACAGACAGAAGTTGACGTGGCAATCGTTGATATGGACATGCCCAAGCTTCATGGATTGGAAGTTGTGCAACGGGCGATGCAAACTCTTCCAGCTACAAACTTTGTCGTATTGACCATGCACAAAGATGAAACGCTCTTTAATAAAGCGCTCGATTTCGGTGTGCGCGGCTTTGTGTTGAAAGATAACGCAGTTACCGATATTGTCCATTGTGTTCAGGAGGTAGCAGCTGGGGGGTATTTCATTTCCTCGTCAATATCGGGGTTCTTGCTGAAACGGCAATCTCGAACAGCGGTACAACGACATGAAAAGAATAGATTAGAAGACCTGACAGAAACCGAACGTACCATTCTCAAACTGCTTGCTGAAATGAAAACCAGCAGGCAAATAGCTGAAGAATTGTTTATCAGCCCGAAGACAGTTGAAAATCACCGCACGAATATATCAAAAAAGTTAGGCTTGCAAGGTTATCAAGTGCTCCTAAAATTTGCATTAGAAAACAAAACCAGACTTTGAAAGCTGCGTAATTCTTGAGGATGAGGCATATACTACAAAAGCTACGAGTTTCTAAAAGATTTTCTTAGGGACAGTTCCTCATTAAAATGAGGGAGTCCCTCTATTCTCCCACCTGTAATAATTCCTTATCTTTTGTACCAATAAATCGCGCCCGTAAAATATCATTAAATAATACTATGAAATTGCTTATTGCAGATGATAATGAAAAAATGAGAACTATGCTCAAAAAGCTTGTTAAAGGCTTAGCCGATGAAATCGTCGAGTGCAACGATGGAAAAGAGGCAGTCGCTATGTATGCTAAATTCCGTCCCGATTATGTGCTTATGGATATTCAGATGAAAGAGATGGATGGGATTACGGCAACCAAGCTGATTAAACAATCAAATCCTGCTGCTAAGGTCATCATTGTTAGTAACTTTTCTGACCAAAAGTTTAGAAATGCAGCCGGAAATGCAGGAGTTATGGGTTTTGTTCCCAAAGAAAATCTCCTCGATGTATTAAACTTTGTTATTTAGTTCGTCTCATTCTGATATGAATCTCTAAATGAAACAAACTGAAAAAAAAATATTGCAATTACAGGCTAAAAAAGAGAATTGTATTGGTATAATATTTGCATGTATGACAATGGCAAAGAACATATAGTATCGAATAAGTATTTACGCAGTAAAATACTATTATAGAAAATATTTGCTAATATATCATCCTGTTAAGTGTGTAGCAGGCTGATTGAAAAAATAAAAAAATGTGTGTGTTATGTTTACTTTGAAATCAATTTATAAAGATCAGCCGCATAGCGGACTGAAACAAAAGGTGATGAATAATCTCTTATTGTTTGGTTGGTTACTGCTGGCATTGTTAGCGCTTTCCACCGATCTGCATTCGCAGGTAGTATCGCCATTCACTTCTGTATTTTCTCAAAATCAAAAAGGGGAAATTGTTTTTGTAGGCAATACTCTTATGTCCTGTTCGAGCTCAGACGATGATTGCAGCGATGCGAGGAATGGCGGGAACGATCAAAACAATGATTTTTCGATGGTAAGAGTTGACGTTGACGGAGACGGCTCAACTAATAATTCAAGCAGAGCAGATTTTACGCTTCCACCGGGCGCTTCTGTGCTATGGGCGGGGTTGTACTGGGGCGGTGTTTCAACGAGTTCTTCAAGAAATCAAGTAAAGTTCTCAACGCCTGCATCCGGCGGGTATATCAATATTACTGGCACGGTAAGCTCAACTTCATACGGCTACCAAGGATTTGCAGATGTAACTTCATACGTACAAGCCGGTGGTTCAGGAACATACACAACCGGAGGTGTTCGATTAAACACGGGTTCAAATACATGGGGCGGTTGGTCGTTAATTATTGTCATTCAAGACCCATCAGAATTGCTTCGGAATCTTACGGTCTTTAACGGTCTCGCGCTTGTCAATACATCAAATCCGAATGTCACGTTCACTATTAATGGTTTTAAAACCCCGCTCACCGGCAGCGTGAACACACAACTCGGCGTTCTTGCCTATGACGGAGACAAAGCATATACCGGCGATAGGTTCAAGCTGAATACCACGACTGTCACGAACTCCCTGAATTCATCCACCGATTTCTTTAACAGCACGATTTCGACATTAAACTCGCATGTAACGACTAAAAATCCAAATTATGTCAACCAGTTAGGGTATGATGCCGATATAGCAGATGCGAGCAACATTATTCCAAACGGCGATACTTCGGCTTCAGTGACATTAACGACAAGCAGCGAGAGTTACATCCCCGGCGCCGTAACAACGGCTATCGAGTTATTCGCCCCCGATGTTCAAACAACAAAATCCGGTAGAGATATCAACGGTGGGTTCCTTGAACCCGGCGACACCATTGAGTACACAATGGCTTCGACAAACATCGGAAACGACGGAGCCACATTGTTAGTGTTGAAAGATACTATTCCTTCCATAGCTACGTATGTGAGCGGTTCGTTGGCGATTGTCAGCGGGGCAAATGCCGGGTCCAAATCTGATGGAACGGGAGACGATCAAGCAGATTATAATTCGGGTTCAAAAGTTGTAACGTTTCGATTAGGAACGGGCGCCAATAGTTCTTCCGGCGGAACGTTATTGATTGGTGATTCGGCAACGGTTCGGTTCAGGATGCGCATCGTTGATAGCGCTGCAGACCAGTCTTCGGTTCATAATCAGGGAACACTCTCTTTTACATCGGCAACATTATCGCAGCCCTTTGTCGTCAAGTCATTCTCAGCCGACACAGTAGTAGTATGGGCATCCGACTTAAAAGTGTATAAAACAGCAAGCGCGACCACTCTTCAAGCGGGCAGCGATTTTACCTATTATGTGAAAATCAAAAATTTTGGAAAAAAGGATGCAACAAGCGTTGTTTTAGGAGATACTATCCCTTCCGGCATCACCTATGTATCTTCTTCAGCATCACAAGGCACGTACAGCACTTCAACGGGCAGATGGACTGTCGGCACTATAGCATATGGCGATAGTGCAACCTTAACATTTCAGGTCAACGCCACGCAAATCGGGACAAAGAAAAACAAGGCGCTTATTGTACAATCCACGCTACCGGAACCGACTCCATGGGATGATTCCTCAAGTGTTACGGTTACGATTGTAGATACGGTTGCACCCGCTGCGCCATTTGTCTCGTCGCCGGCAAACGGCAGCTACATTAACACAACTTCTCCTACCATTACGGGAATTGCCGAAGCGCTGAGCAAAGTGTATATCTATATTGACGGAGTGCTGAAAGATTCCACTACAGCCGACGGTTCAGGCAATTGGTCTGAATCGGTAAGCGGGTTATCACAAGGCTCTCACACGGTAAAAGCAAAAGCCAAAGATGCCGCCGGGAATTTATCGGAATTTTCTTCAACAAATACTTTTATGGTTGATACGGTAAGTCCAAATACCCCAAACATCGTGACTCCTTCAAACGGTTATGAATACCCGACTTCTACCCCTGTATTTACCGGCACAGCCGAAGCCAATATCAAAGTTCTTATCTATATAGATAATATCCTTATTGATTCCACTGTTGCCGATGGTTCAGGTAATTGGAGCTATACATATTACCTCGATAATGGCAATTGGCATCATCTCAAAGTGCGGGGGAAAGATTTAGCGGGAAATACCAGCTCGCTCTCCAGTCAAAGGAATTTCAGAGTTTCAGATTCTACGCCGCCGCCCGCCCCGGTAGTTCTCACGCCAGCAAACGGCAGTGCAACGAATGATATAACCCCATTAATAACAGGAACATCCGATCCATATAACAAGATACGAATTTATATTGATGGAGTTCTTCGTGATTCCGTTACGGCTACCAGCTTAGGGACATGGTCATATACAAGTCCCACATTAGCGCTCGGAAGCCACAACGTAAAAACAACTTCGGTTGACCCCGCTGGAAATACGTCGGGGTATTCAAATACCAATTCATTCACAGTTGATACGACTGCCCCATCGGCTCCGGTTGTTGTTGTGCCGGCGAACGGCAGCACGGTGACAACAACGACGCCCGTATTTAGCGGAACGTCGGAAGCGAATGTAAAAATTAGAATTTATGTTGACGGTGTGTTGGTTGATTCCACGACATCGGATGGCTCCGGCTCATGGTCGGATACCAGCGCGGCGCTTTCGCAGGGGAGCCATACGGTGAAAGCAACCGCCGTAGATGCCGCAGGGAATACGTCGGGATACTCGAATACGAATACCTTCACGGTAGATTCAGTCTCCCCGAATGTGCCTGTTGTCGTCGCTCCGGCAAATGGCGGCACGGTCGCAACTACGACGCCGACGTTCAGCGGCACGGCGGACGCAAATGTAAAGGTAAGAATTTATGTTGATGGAGTGTTAGTTGATTCCACAACGGCAAACGGCTCAGGAGCGTGGAGCAAGGCAAGCGCGGCGCTTTCGCAAGGCAGCCACAATATTAAAGCCACGGCAGTTGATGCGGTAGGCAATGCTTCAGGATTTTCAAATACCAACACCTTTACGGTTGATACAGTCGCTCCTTCCGCTCCAACAGTAGCTACACCGGCGAACGGCAGCACTGTAGCCACAACCACTCCTCTTTTCAGCGGCACGGCAGAAGCGAACAGCAAGGTACGAATTTATGTTGACGGTGTGTTGAGAGATTCTACAACGGCGAACGGCTCCGGCGCATGGTCTGATACGAGCGCAGCGCTTTCGCAGGGCAGTCATAACGTAAAAGTTACGGCTACCGATGCGGTAGGAAATACCTCCGTGTATTCAAACATCAATACGTTTACCGTAGATACGAATGCGCCTGCTGCTCCTACCGTTGCAGCCCCGGCGAACGGCAGCTATGTTACCACAACAACGCCGGTGTTCAGCGGAACGGCAGAAGCAAATGCAAAAGTAAGAATTTATGTGGACGGCGTGTTGGTTGATTCCACGACAGCGAATGGTTCCGGCGCATGGTCGGATACGAGCGCGGCCCTTTCACAGGGAAGCCACAACGTGAAGGTAACGGCAACCGATGCGGCTGGAAACACCTCTGTCTATTCGAACACGAATACCTTTACCGTTGATACGGTTGCTCCCACAACGCCGACCGTCGCAGCGCCTGCGAACGGCAGCACCGTAGCGACCACAACTCCGACATTCAGCGGCACAGCAGAAGCAAATGCAACGGTACGGATTTATGTTGACGGCTTATTGGTTGATTCTACGACCGCAAATGGTTCCGGCGCATGGAGCAAGGCAAGCGCGGCTCTTTCGCAGGGCGGTCATACGGTAAAAGTAAAAGCTGTTGACGCTGCAGGAAATGTTTCCGGGTTCTCATCAACGAACGCGTTTACAGTGGATACGGTCGCTCCAAGCGCTCCAACAGTTGCAGCGCCTCCGAATGGCAGCACTGTAACAACGACCACTCCGACATTCAGCGGCACGGCAGAAGCCAACGCGAAAGTTCGAATTTATGTGGACGGCGTTCTTGTTGATTCGACAACGGCGGACGGTTCCGGCGCATGGAGTAAAACAAGCGCGGCGTTATCGCAGGGCAGTCACAATGTGAAGGCGACGGCAGTTGATGCGGCGGGGAACGCATCGGGATATTCAAGCACGAACACGTTTACCGTGGATACGGTCGCACCGAACGCGCCGGTAGTTACTGCACCAGCTAACGGAGCTACTGTTGCGACAACGACTCCGACATTGAGCGGTACGGCAGAAGCAAATGCAAAAGTAAGAATTTATGTTGATGGCGCTCTGGTTGACTCCACAACCGCCGACGGTTCCGGCAACTGGAGCAAGACGAGCGCGGCATTATCGCAGGGCAGCCACAATGTGAAAGCCACAGCGGTTGACGCTGCAGACAACGTTTCCGGGTTATCAAATATTAATACGTTTACCGTTGATACGGTAGCGCCGAACGCGCCCGTTGTTACAACTCCTGCAGATGGAAGTCTTTTAGCGACAACAACGCCTACCTTTAGCGGCACGGCGGAAGCAAATGTCAAAATAAGAATTTATGTTGATGGAGTATTAGTTGATTCAACAACCGCCGACGGTTCCGGCGCATGGAGCAAAACAAACGCGGCGTTATCTCAGGGCAGTCATACTGTAAAGGCGACTGCTGTTGATGCTGCCGGAAATGCGTCAGGGTACTCAAATACGAATGCCTTCACGGTTGATTCTGTTGCACCGAGCGCGCCGACAGTTGCCGCCCCTGCAAACGGTAGCACAGTGGGAACTACGACTCCGACATACAGCGGCACTGCAGAAGCCAATGCTAAGGTAAGAATTTATGTTGACGATGTGTTAGTTGATTCTACAACAGCAGATGGCTCAGGCAACTGGAGCATCGCAAGCGCAGCCTTATCACAAGGCAGTCATACTGTAAAAACAACCGCCACCGATGCTGCAGGAAATACTTCAGGGTTCTCAAGCACAAATACATTTACTGTTGATACAGTCATCCCGAATGCTCCTGTTGTCGTTAATCCTGCAGATGGAAGCGTTGTAGCGACAACAACCCCGACCTTCAGCGGCACGGCAGAAGCAAACAGCAAAGTAAGAATTTATGTTGATGGAGTATTAGTAGATTCGACGACGGCGAATGGTTCCGGCGCATGGAGCAAGACAAGCGCAGCCCTCGCTCAGGGGAGCCATACCTTGAAAGCGAAATCTGTTGATGCAGCGGGCAATGTTTCGGGATTTTCTAATACAAATACGTTTACCGTTGATACGAACGCGCCATCCGCTCCGGTAGTTTCTGCTCCAATCAATAACAGCACAGTCGGGACAACAACGCCAACCGTTAGCGGTACGGCAGAAGCGAATAGCAAAGTAAAAATTTACGTTGATAACGTGCTTGTTGATTCAGCTACGGCAGATGGTTCTGGAAACTGGAGCTTGACAAGCCCCACGTTGGCAGAAGGAAGCCATACAGTAAAAGCGACATCAACCGATGCGGCGGGAAATACATCTTCGTTCTCGACAACGGTTGCGTTCACAGTTGATACAACCGCGCCGGGCGCACCGGTAGTTTCCGCTCCTGCGGATGGCAGCACGCTTACGACCACAACACCGACCTTTAGCGGCACGGCAGAAGCGAACAGCAAGG
>SCUC01000237.1 GCA_004322375.1 Bacteroidota bacterium | reverse complement strand
AACGTTCTCGCATCGGAGAACAGGTAATGCGTTCATTTCTATTCCCATCGTATTGATTCAGCAGGATGAAAACCGGCAATTTTTCTTGCAGGATAGTATGCCGAGAGCAAGCTAAGCCCTAACGAAGCAAATGCGACAGAAATAAAATCAGGTATTTCAACTTTAACAGGAATGGCAGGAATAATAAATACACTAGTATCTAATGCAAAAATCTGATAGTTTACTTGAAGATAAAGCACAATCAATCCTAATACTATTCCACATACTGTTCCGATGATCCCAACAAGCAGGCCTTCATAGATGAAGGCTTTTGCAACTCTTGCGGGAGCCAATCCAATTGCTTGCAATACCCCAATATCTCGTTTTTTTTCAATTATACTCATACCGAGTGATCCCATAAGGTTGAAGCATGCAACTACAATTATCAAGGAAAGAATAATGTAACCGGACCATCGTTCTAGTCTCATGACAAAATATAAATCTTTATGTAAATCTTGCCATGTTGATATTATATACTGGTTTGGGAGTTGCTTCTGTAAATCTTCTTTAAGTTGTTCTGCGTTAGTATAATTATTGAGACGAGCCTCAATTCCAGATACATTGGCGCCTAAATGATACATTTGTTGGGCTGATGCAAGCGAAATAAAAGCATAATTACCGTCATATTCCCTGTTACTGGCTGAGAAAATGCCGGTGACATTCATACTCTTAACAGACGGTAACCCTAAAGAACCAACAATAGATAACATATCATTTGGACTAATCAAGCTAATTTCTTTTCCGATAAGAGATTCAAGCCTATCTGCTAAAGATAAACCGAGAATAATCCCCTCAACCGTTGCTGAATCAGTTAATGAGAGTCTCCCCATGATGATGCTTTCTTTTAGCCCTGAAACATTGCCGATAGTTTTCTCCTCTACTCCTTTCACATAGGCAACAACATATTTATCTCCGTTCACAATCATAGCTTTACCAGATATGTAGGGTGACGAGGCTACTACGTAGTGATTACTATTCAGTGTCTTCTCTACTTCTTGTAATTCTTCTGCGCTTATTCCACCGGCTTTTTCAATCCGTATGTGTGGATCGAATCCAACTAATACTTTTGTAACAACATCACTGAACCCGTTAAATACCGAAAGGACAACAAGTAAAGCTGCAACACCGATTGTAATTCCTAGGATCGAAATAAATGTAATAACATTGATAAAACGAATTGATCGTTTGCTGAACAAATAACGTTTCGCTATGAAAAGTTCAACGGAAGTCATGAAAACCGTATCACTGCAATGGGATCAATTTTTGCCGCTGCGCGGGAAGGCAGTAACGTTGTTAAAAGAGCTAAAATAAATGCTCCGGCAGAGACTATGACAAAATTAAATAGTTCAAGCTTTACTGGGACGGAACTCATAAAGTAGATATCGGAGGGTAAAGAAAGTATTGAGAACTGTTGTTGTAAAAAACATACTGTAAATCCAAGTATATTTCCACAAATAATGCCTAGTAAGGATATGAGCATCCCTTGATAAAAAAATACTTTTTGAACGCTGCCCGGTGAAGAGCCCACAGCGCCTAAAATCCCGATTGCCTCAACTTTTTCCACAACAAACATCAATAGCGTTCCGAAGATATTAATTGTAGCTACTATGAGAATTAACACTAACAGCAAGGGGGATAATTCTTTTTGTAATTCTACCCAGGAAAACAAATTTCGGTATAAATAAAACATTGTTCTTGCCATGTACGGATAGCCTAGTTTTTCGTTAAGTTGCTCAGCAACATCATTAACATTTTCAATGTTCAGAAGTGAAACATCGAAACCAGTGATTTTTCCATCAAGATTAAATAGTTGCTGTGTATTATCCAAACTTGTAAAGGCATAAATATCGTCATAGTCAGACATTCCGGATTCATAGATACCCGTAACGTACAGTTTCATAACACGTGGTGTTAGTTCACCTGAACTTTTACCGGAAACCCCGAAGACAATGACGGAATCACCTAACCCTATGGCAAGCTTAGTCGCAAGCTTTTTTCCAACTACAAGTTGTTTTGGACCATTCTGAACTGAAAGAAAAGCGCCTTCCGTGATATACCGTTTAAGTGACTTGTGTTCTTTGCCCGCTTCCAGTCCTTTGAGATAAATGCCATCCACTCCGCTTTTTGAGCGGATCATTGCCTCACGTGCCACATAAGGTGAAATTGATTCAATATCTCTTATTTCAGACTTAATCGTGGCAATTCTTTGGGGGTCATACGGTATTGCACCGCCATGTAATCCTTGCACTTGAATATGAGTAACAAAGGCAATAACCTTATCCTTAATTTCCCGTTCAAAACCTGAGAGAACGGAAAGTGCGATTATCAATGCAGCAGTTCCTAAGGTAATTCCTAAAATGGAAAATGACGTGATGAATGAAAGCAAGCCCCCATGTCGTTGTGATTGAAGTAACCGTTTAGCTATGAACCATTCATAATTCAATGAAAGGGCTTTCTAATTTTTATTGGATGTGAATTCTAGCAGATACGCTTTGATGAAATCATCAATCGCGCCATCCATCACAGCCTGCGTGTTGCTCGTTTCCACATCAGTACGGTGATCTTTCACCATGTTATATGGATGGAATACGTAAGAACGGATTTGACTCCCCCATTCGATTTTCTTCTTTGTGCTTTCAATGGCGTCACGTTTTGCCTCTTCCTCTTCTTTGCGAAGCTGGTAAAGACGAGATTTTAACATTTTCATAGCACGTTCACGGTTTTGAAATTGGGAACGTTCCTGTTGGCAGGCTACAACAACTCCGGAGGGAATGTGCGTTATTCGTACCGCGGTTTCTACCTTGTTGACGTTCTGCCCTCCTTTTCCGCCAGCACGATATGTATCAAACTTTAAATCCGCTGGATTAATTTCTATTTCAACGTCATCCTCGATTTCCGGATAGACAAAAACTGAAGCAAAAGAGGTGTGCCGTCGAGCATTCGCGTCAAATGGCGATATCCTAACAAGCCGGTGCACTCCATTCTCCGCTTTCAGGTAGCCATACGCGAATTTGCCCTGAATTTCTATTGTAGCGCTTTTAATGCCGGCGCCATCACCCTGCAGCTCGTCAAGTAAAAACATCTTATACTTTTTTTGTTCAGCCCACCGTGTGTACATGCGGAGCAGCATTTCAGACCAATCCTGCGCTTCTGTCCCTCCTGCTCCGGAATGAATAGTTAGAATGCAGCTTTTTTCATCATCCTCTCCGCTGAGCATATTCCTGAATTCTAAATCCGCCAGAGAAGTTTTGAGCGAAGCTACTTCCTGAGTCAACTCGCCGATAAATGTTTCATCGTTTGTTTCTGAAGCTAATTCAAGGAGAGTTTCAAGATCGTTATACTTTCGTTCTAATGAACGCCAGGATTCCGTCCATTCTTTTCGTTTGGTGATTTCCTGCATTACTTTCTGGGCTTCGATATTATCGTTCCAGAAATTAGGGGAATGTGTACGCGCCTCCAGTTCTGCTATCTGAGCTTCCTTGGTTTCAACGTCAAAGATACCTCCGGAGTTGTTGGAGCTTCTTTGATAATTCAGGTAAGTGTTCTTTTATATCTTCAAACATACTTTTTTCTGTTGATCTATTTTGCTTACAAAATCCTAAATTCTTAAAAACTAATTTCTAAATAATCTCGAAATCCTAATATATCGAAAATGATATCTCATCAAGAATGAGAACAGTGTTTGACTTTCGAATTTGCTTAGTCAACGACCCATAGGGAGTTTCGATATTAAGATTTAGTATTTATTAAACGGTTTCTTCTATTTCAATTTCCATTCTCAGCATTGCGCTGCTGAGAGTTTTGCCTTGTGCGTCATTTTTCAATGAAACAGTTCCACCCCCGCCCAGCGAGTTATGGAGGAGGAAGTTAAGCGCGTTCAAATACGGTAATTCAAATCGTTCTACCTTGCCAAGGCAAATTCCTTCAAAATGTTTCTTGACGCGTTCTGCCGTAACGTATTTTTTTAGAATAGGATAATATTCCGGTTTCAATGCAATGATGCCGACATTGCCTGTGTCTCCTTTATCGCCGGAGCGTGCGTGACAGAGTTGGAGGAGTTGGAGTTTCATTTATAATGCCGTTACTATTACTTCCGGCTGCACCGCTTCTTTCGGAATCAACGAGGGCCAATAAGCAATCACTTCGCTTGGCTTCGGACGTCCGCCAGCAAAACCTGTTACGGAGGGCGGTCCTGTTAAAATCAAGGGCGCAAGCTCTTTGCCGAAACGTTCTACTGCTTTATGATCGTGTCCCCGTACACCGATGCGAAGAACAACTTCATTTATTTCGTTGGGCATCGTTGCAAGAGGTCCGTGACAGGAATTCAATCCTAAAAACTCTGTTCGTATTTCATCAAACCGCAAGCCTAAGTCGGCAAGTCTTGTCCTCAAAATCTCGTCTGCTTTTTTTGCTTTCTCAAGTGCCTGGGGCCATGCGTATGTTAATGTTCCGATTGCTGTCCATCCATCGCTAAATGACATAGAAACTTTATAGGAATCAGTGGCGGGTCTCCCTTGAATGCCATATACCCTGACACGGTCTTTCCCGATCTGTTCAAGCCGAATTGTTGTGAAATCAGCAATGCAATCAGGTGTAATATAATTGGCGGGATTGCCTATTTCATA
>SCUC01000236.1 GCA_004322375.1 Bacteroidota bacterium | reverse complement strand
CCGCAAGATGTACCAACGATTCCCGTTAGGGGGGAACGGATATACGCTCGCGGATCTTCAGCAAGAAGCAAAAGATGCCGCAGGCGGCAGCCTTGATGAATTCTTCACGAAGTATGTTTATGGAACCGAGCCTCTACCCTGGGAACAGACTCTTGCGTACGCGGGGCTTGAAGTTGGTCAGAAAGATACGGTTCCGAAACCATGGATTGGATTATCGCTTTCAGAATCGAACGGGCGCGCGGTGGTGCAGCAAGTATCTGCAGGCTCCCCGGCATACGAAGCAGGAGTTGATTATGGAGACGAGGTTGTTGCCATGAACGGCTACCGCGTTCGTTCATCCGAATTTGTTGACCGTGTGAAGGAATTTGCAATCGGCGAGGTCGTAAAGCTCACCATTCTCAGAAACGATAAGCTGCGGGAAATCAACATTCCATTAGATGCCGGAGCGATTGCGGACTATAAAATTTCAAAAATTAAAAACCCGACAGAGGCTCAAAAGTCGCTTTTTGAACGCTGGCTCAACACGACATGGGATGAAAAGAAGAATTAAGACTATACTACAATCGCGATGATCGGCACAGTTCTTTCTCATTACAAAATAGTAGAGAAAATAGGCCAGGGGGGGATGGGCGTTATCTACAAAGCTGAAGACCTCAAGCTCCAGCGGTTTGTCGCGCTCAAAGTGCTTCCATCCCTACGCCATATTTTAGAAGAAGACCGCCAGAGATTTTTCCAGGAAGCCCGCGTCACTTCATCAATGAACCATCCCAATATTCTAACGGTTCACGAGTTTGATGAAGATCAGGGTGTGACGTTTATCGTTACGGAACTTGTCGAGGGAAAAAATTTAGAATCATTACTGCACGGCGACCCTCTTTCCATTCCGCTTATTCTCGATATAGCGTCAGAAGCGGCAGCGGGGATTGCAGAAGCGCATACGAACGGCATTGTTCACCGCGATCTGAAGCCTGACAACATCATGATAACCGAACGGGGACAGGTGAAGGTGATGGATTTTGGACTTGCGCGACTTGTGGGTTCTTCCCACGTTACGACCCCGGGAAGCATTGTCGGGACGTTTGCGTATATGTCTCCCGAGCAAATCAATGAAAAAGAAGTTGACGCACGCAGCGATATTTTTGCATTCGGGATTTTGCTGTACCAGATGGTCACAGGCGCTCTTCCCTTCGGGGGAAGAACAGTGACGGAAATGTTGAGCTCAATTGTGCAGCGAACCCCGAAAGAAATTTCCTCGTTCCGCAGCGACGTTCCGAAAGGATTAGAACAGGTTATTTTTAAGGCTCTTGAAAAAACACCGGAGCTGCGTTACCAAACGATGGAAGAATTTCGCACCGACCTTGAACAATTACGAATAGACCCATCCGTTGAATTTGCCCGTATACAAAAGAAACGAAAGGTTATCACCATCACAAGCGTTTCGCTTGCGATTCTTTTCATTGTCCTTGCACTCCTTTTTCTCTCAAATTCTAAAGAAAACACGTCACTCGCGCGTCCGACGACGTCTATAGCAGTGCTGCCGTTCGCGAATATCTCTAACGATGAGAATGTAAATTTTTTACGCATCGGTCTTGCGGACGATATTATTACGCGCCTATCATTTATCCGGGCGTTGGTGGTCAAGCCGACGAGCTCCGTGGTAACATACGAAGGGCAATCTATCAATGCGGTGAAAGCGGGCGAGGATCTCGATGCAGACTATGTTCTTGAAGGACGGTTTAGGAAGGATGGCGACCAATTTTTTGTCACGACGCAGCTTGTAGAAGTTGGAACAGGCAACTTACGGTGGGCAAAGCAAGTGACAGTTCCATGGCAGGAGGTGCGCACGGTTCAGGATGCTGTTTCTAACGAAATCGTGAATGACTTGCAGCTGCAAATCACCGAAGCCGAATTTAGCAAGGTTCATAAAATCAGAACTACGAGCGCGGAAGCGTACGAAGATTACCTGCGCGGCATCGCATACACCGTACAAGATTCGCGTGAGAACAACCGTAAAGCGGCTGAAATGTATGAGCAGTCAATAGCGCACGATCCTAACTTTGCCGAGGCATACGCTGCACTTGCCTTCGCGTATGTCGAGCGGTTTTGGAGCGGGTACTCGCCGGATACTGCATGGGTGAGCAAGGGAGAACTCATGGCGCGCAGAGCGCTCGCGCTCGATGAAGGCTCGGCGGCAAGCCATTCCGCTCTCGCGTTTGCGCTGCGGGTAAAAGGAAATTACAAGGATGCCATGATGGAGACAATCAGCGCGTTGAAGATTGACCCGCATCTTACACCGGCGTTGGAAGATATAGGCGAGTTTTACCGTCATCGGGGCGATTTTCTCAGGGCGTTTGAGTACGCGAATAAAGGCGCAGAAAGCGATCCATCTTTCAACCTGTTCAGGGTGAAAGCGCGCATCTACCAGTTTCAGGGAAATTACGAAGAAAGCCTTCCTGAAATAGAAGGGGCGATTGCCTCGCGACCGTCCGATTCATGGTACCGTGGCGGCTTGCTGGCGATGAGCTACATATTTCTCGGCAAAGAACGAGAGGCGGAGGAGCAAATTCGCATTGCCGATTCGATTGACGCGGACAAGCCGGAGACGCGCATTTCACGCGCCATGCTAGCAACGTTACGCGGGGAGTACCGTGTAACTGCAAACGAACTCGCCGCTGTTGAGAAATTCACTTCCCGCGATTACGCGCTTGCTTTTTTCCCGGCGGCTATCTACGCGAAACAAGAAGATACCACCGCTGCAATTAAAGCGTTCCAACGCGCTGTTCATCTTGGCAACCGTTGGTACTCATGGTATCTTAATAATGATTGGTTTTCTTCTATCCGGGAACACCCGGAGTTTACCAAAATCATGACGGAAATGAAAAATGAGCTGGACGAGATTGCCGTAGAAATGAAGAAGAATGGGTTTTGAATATTGTACGGGCGCTCAACACTTTATAAGCAATTACTATCGCAGATTCAAGAAGGGCTGTCTCAAAAGTTGTATTGTCATACCTGCGAAGGCAGGTATCCAATCAGCATTCTTCAATTTTGAACGAATTTCTGGATTCCCGCTTTCGCGGGAATGACAAA
>SCUC01000235.1 GCA_004322375.1 Bacteroidota bacterium | reverse complement strand
TTATTCCGGTTATACCTGATAGATCGTTTCCTAGGAATCATAAAATACCCAATAAGGCTTTTCTTAAACGCAGAAAGGCTATTTAATCCTTAACCTGACAGCATTGGGATACAGGGGAGGTCAGTGCGATGGCGAAATTCAACCTGAGACACGACCATATTTTTTATGGATACAATTTTTCCCTAACTTTTTATTTCCCCCCTTCTATCGTAACGCTATGAAAGAACATTCACTCATTGTTTAACAACTGATGGTTCTTTCAAGAATGTGACTTCATCGCCGCGGGTCTAAGGCACAATACCATCGAATTGTTGATGCTATCTCAAGTATCTCCCTTCCCACCGCAACTCCCTTCCTCCCGTTCCGTACACCATAAAGTCATTACAGGGTGGATCCAAAAACTACCTCGTTTGTCATTCCCAAAATTTTTTATTGGGAATCTTGAGCCATTTGAAGTAGATTCCCGCCCGTCTTTGACGAGGTTCGCCAAAGGCAACTTAAATCCTGCGGGAATAACAATAGAATTGGGTTTTTGGAACCACCCTACAATAATTTCAACAAAACCACACATACATAATTAGAATGAAGTTCCTCCTCCCTTTTCTTCTCTTCTTATTTCAATGTTCGTTTAGCCAAACAATCGAAGATTTCAAAACGCTGCCGGCTCTCAAGTGGAGATTTCCTACTAAAGGACCTATCGTCTCATCTCCCGTCGTTGACAAGAACACAATTTATGCCGGTAGCGAGGATAGCACACTTTACGCTTTGGATGCGGTAACAGGAACAATCAAATGGCGCGTAACAATCAATGGACCAATCAAATCAACTGTTTGCGTTGATAAAGAAAGAGTATATCTCGTTGGCGGGGACGGTATAGTTCGCTCCTTTGCTAAAGAATCCGGCAGCGAACTATGGCAATTCAAAACAGGAGGAGAACAATTGTACGGACTGTATAGCTACGCTGATTATTATCATTCTTCTCCCGTATTGTATAACAACGCTCTCTACTTCGGCTCCGGCGACAGCAACGTTTATGCTTTGAATGCCGCGAGTGGCAAGCTGCTCTGGAGCTACAAAACCGGGGAGGTCGTTCATTCTTCTCCTGTCATTGACAGCAACAAGCTTTTTATCGGTTCGTTTGACGGCAATCTGTATGCCCTGCGTGCAGAGAATGGCGAGTTGCTCTGGAAGTTCAAATCCGTCGGTCATCGTTTTTTTCCGAAGGGAGAAATGCAAGGTTCTCCCGCGATTGGAAACGGACTCGTCTATATCGGCAGCAGAGACTACAATGTCTATGCGCTTGATAAGGAGAAAGGATACTGTCATTGGAATCGCCAGTTCCCGTTAGGCTGGGCAATGGCGCTGACATGCAGAGACACCACGCTGTATATCGGCACTTCCGACGATGACCTGATGCTGGCTGTGGACGGAAGAACCGGCAAAGAGCTCTGGAAGACAAATGTGAAGTTTAACACATTCGGCACATGCGCGTTTAGCGCGTCCATGCTCTACTTTGGAACGCTGATGGGAACCGTGATCGGAATGGATATGAAAAGCGGCGCGATCGGGTGGCGATTAACAACAGATGGGTATAATTCCCACCACGAAAAATATTTTAAATCCGAAGAGGAAATCGTGAAGAATGATTTTTATGCAATCGTTCAAACACCGGAAGGATACATCAACGCTCTCCACGAGCTCGGGGCTATTTTTTCGCGACCCGCAATTACGGAAAACACCATCGTCATCACAAGCACGGATGGAACTGTGTATTGTTTTGCCAGGTAATGGTTCTTCTCTACGGGTGTCATACCATGGTGGCTGAGGATTTCGCGGAAAACTCAAGAAACCAGAACTCCGACTTCTTCAGCATTAAGTATTGATGAAAATTCAAATACTTCGTCTTCATCTAAGTACAGAAGTCGGAGTTCTTTTCTTTGTTCATTTGTTTTGCAAAGGTTTCTACAAATACATGCTGCCCTTTCAAAAATGAACAGCATTTTTTATCTCATTGCTTATCAAATGACAAATTATTATTTTATGATAATTTTGGAAGGGCAAAAGATAGAGCAACGAAAGCGATAGGGGATGAATTTTAATACATGGTACAACTTTTATGAATGGATTAACGCTTTATACAAAAATTTCACAACTCCAAAACTCTGAACAATTAAAAGTCATCGAGCTTGTTGATTCTCTCCTCAACACCAAGAAATCAACTCGAAAGCAGAAGCATCCAAAATCCGGATGCATGAAAGGCACGTTCACAATGAGCGATGATTTTGACGCGCCCTTAGAGGATTTTCAAGAATATATGCAATGAATCTTCTCCTCGCTCCCCATACGTTTATTTGGTTTGTCGAAAACGACAGCCGCCTGCCCGATACGACAAAACTACTTATCGAACTGGAAGAAAATGATATATTCCTCAGTATTGCTTCTCTTTGGGAAATCACTATCAAACGCACCCTCGGAAAACTCCACACAACTTCTTCACTTCAAAAAATACTTGAGCAGGTTTCTGAAAATGGATTTGAGCTGATTCCTATCCTTCCTGAACATCTCCTGACTTTAAACTCTTTAGAATATTTTCATCGCGATCCGTTCGATAGAATCATCATCTCTCAAGGCATCCGTGAAAAGTACCCTGTTGTAAGCAAAGATGAGCTATTCGACAAGTACGCTGTGCAGAGAATTTGGGATGGGTGAAGGCATTGGATGTAAAATACCGAATGGAAGCAACGGATGCACAAGTATTTATTGATAAGATTCTTACATTTGCGAGAAGTGGTGTGTTGTCAATTTGGCAAGAGCCAGATTCATCTACTGATTACGAAATAAATCTTCATGAATATCAGAGAGACAGAATATTATGCAAGAACTAAAGTTAAATGATCTTTTGAGATATGCCTTTTCGGGTGCCATAGCAATGTTTACATTCGTAATACTTTATAATCCTAACATTGAACCAATAAAAGGAAATATTGCTCTTGGTGACACTGCTGTCTTGGGAGTTCTTGCCCTACTTATTGGGAGTCTTATTTATACTTTTTACCGGTCTGTTATCTATCCCCTTCTGTATCGGTTTATTTTAATTGTATTAGTATTACAAAAAAAATACGTTTTCGAGTTGGGAATGCTTATTCCTTTCCGACCAACAGAACTTGAACTTGACTTGGATACGAAACGATGGAAAGTACGCAAGGACAAAGAGTCCATTATAAATAATTTAATCGAATGGTCATCACAAATACACTTTCTTTATACGACAAATATTGCAATGATTAGTGCATTCATTAGCGCAACATATTTACAAAATTATTCGAGACTTCAAATCGAGACTGATATTCCTGAAAAATTTTGGTTTGTAAATATTGTTATCTTTAGTTCAGCTCTCGTAACTCACTGGCGTGCTTTAATCTATGAACATAAAATATTCTGTGATATTACTAATAAAAATACACTTGCTAATAATCCATCTATGAAATGTTACGGAGACAAGTAACGATGAGCAATCAACAAAAGAAAAAATGCTTTATCATCATGCCCATTACAACACCCTCAGAAAAACTTGCTGAGTATAATAATGATGTAGAACACTTTATTCACGTAATGGAACATCTGTTTATACCTGCTATTGAGAAGGCAGAACTTGAACCAATGCTTCCCATTGCATCTGGAACGGATGTTATTCAAGCTGAAATTATTAAGAAACTCGAAACAGCAGACTTAGTATTGTGCGATATGAG
>SCUC01000234.1 GCA_004322375.1 Bacteroidota bacterium | reverse complement strand
TGAAACCTGGCGATTTGACCCGCTGCCCGAGCGGGTGATACAAACGTTTCAATACGGTACGGTTACTTTTAATTTCAAGCTCGAACATACTGTTACACAAGCCAAACAGTAGTGAACAATAGTTGCAAACAAAAGCAGAATCATTTACAGCCACTTATGTTACATTCCCACGGCTGATAAGTGATAGGAGTATGGAAACGAGAAGAAGTCGGAGTTCTTTTTGCTGTCAATAGCCTTCCGTTAAGCACCCTCAACCGGTAAAAACATCGAGAAGGTCGTTCCCTTCCCCGGCTCGCTTTCAACATCTATATGGCCGCTGTGGCTCCTCACAACCCCGTACACTACGGCAAGCCCTAACCCTGCACCGCGTGAGCTTTCTTTTGTCGTGAAGAATGGCTCAAAGATTCGACCTTTCACATCCTGCGCCATTCCTCTGCCGGTATCCTTAACAAAAATGCCGATATACTTTTTCGTTGTGCCGCTTTCAAACCTGTTAATGAGGTCTTCCGCGAATGTCAGCTTAGTGGTAATTGTAAGGGCGCCCCCGTCAGGCATCATGGCTTCACGAGAATTTGTGCAAAGATTTTGAAGCGCCTGTATAATCGCTCCCTTATCGCCTTGAATTGATGGAAGAGACTCCCCTAACATAGATTTTAATGTAATTGTTATCGGCATCGTCTCCTTAAGTGAAAGCAACAGCTCATTGATTACGTCATTCACCTGTAACGTTTCAAAGTTATCCCCCGTACGCCGTGCAAATGTTGAAATTTGTCGCACTAATCCGGAGCCTTTTCTCACTGCCTTTTTTATCTCGTCCACGCTGCTCGATAAGGTTTCCACATCCGAGCGGGCAAGCTCAATAAGCTGCGCATATCCCATAACCACAGTAAGAAGAGAAGTAAAATCCGTTGCTATTCCTGCTGCAAGCGTAGAAACGCTCTCCAGTTTCTGAGACTCCCGGTGTTTTTCCTCCAGCAGCTTCTCATTCGTAACGTCCCTCCCTATACCGACAAAACCGCTAAGTCTCTCATTTTCAAATACCGGAGAGAATGAGAAGTTTATTGTAAATTTTTTTCCTTTTTCTTGTTTCACTTCCGCGTCAAACCTCCCTTCCTTCATCTTATTTTTTCTCACGTACATTCCGTATGCGGGAAGATAATCCTTTGGCTCGATAAAATCATTGAGGGATTTGCCAACCAGCTCTTTCTCGCTGACTCCTAATAGCTGCTGTATTGAACCTGTCGCTGTTTCAACACAAAAGTGTTCGTCGGTCATCATAAAGATATCATTCATCACAATCAATGCGGATTTAATTGAGTCATAAATCGTTGACATAATCTTGTAACGAAAAATCATATAGACAGCCACGATTAACGCTGTAGCGGAAGTCAATCCAAACCACTCGGCTGTGCTTGCCGTTATGGCTCGCGAGACAGAATAGGTAAACGGACTCGGTAAGAAAAGAAGAAGAGAAGCAAAGCCGATCATTAAGTAATTTGATTTTACTTTTTTCTCTGCAAATCCCTTCGACATGGAATGAAGAATCACTATGCCGATGCTACAGAATATCGAGGTCCAGGTAAGATAGTAAATGTAGCTCCATGATGAGATATTCTGCCCAACCGCCGTTAACTCCGGCAGGTAGCCGCTTGCTAACATGACGTAGCTGAACAATCCTGCAAAGTAAATCCCGAAAACAACGCTTCTGGATTTCATTAAATCGTATTGACGAAGAAAAATGACTGCGAAATGGAGAAAAAAGAAAGGAATGAGACAAAATAATAATTCCACAAGAAGCGGCATGATTCCCTGTTTCCCATCGGTAATTCCTTCGCTCAATAAATTCGCCCCAGTACCGAACAAAATTAAGCAACCGACACATAACGCATAGAACCGCGTAAGCAGATTCTTTGGCGATTTCCCTACAATAACAATCGCCAGCAGGAGGTTGATAATCGTATATGCAATAGACGCGTAATAGTAAAGCATAATGTTCCAACTTCAATAGTGGATGAAGTCTCGAGCGCGCCCAGCCTTAGGCTGTGCGGGCTTAAGGTGACGAATTAAAATACGTAGATATTAAAACACTGTTCCCTCGGTTACTCCCCTCTCCGCTTAGGAGAGGGGCAGGAGTGAGGGGAGTATTAGAAATTACTTAACAACAGCCGTATTCCGGTGGGGTAAAACCTGCATCAGATACCGGCACGACTTTTCCTTCAATAATATACTCTTTTTTAATCAATACTTTATACCATCTCCGGGCTGCTTCAATAAGAATAATGATCGCGCAAATCATCATCACTGCGGTAAGTATCGAATTGATATACCCTTGCGTTGCCGTGGCTGGGTTGTCTATCAGCGGCATAAAATTATCCACGATATTGATAAAACCCGCGACAAGCGTTGTTGTCAAAACAAATAGCATGGGGAGAAGTGTTACCCAAACATAACGCGCTTTACCTGCGTTAATTATCGCGCTCGATGCTACCGCCAGCGCGACCGCGGCGAGCAATTGGTTCGCAGTTCCGAACATGGGCCAAATGGTGCTGATATTTCCCGTCCAGATAAAATACCCCCAGCTAAACACGACAATGCCTGTTGAAAGAAGCGTGCCGGGCAGCCAATCTGTTTTCTCGAACGGCTTCCATATCCTGCCGCCGAATTCTTGCACAAGAAATCGTGCAACACGGGTTCCGGTATCAATCGTTGTAAGGATAAACAACGCCTCAAACATGATCGCGAAATGATACCAATACGACATGAAACGACTCATCCCGGGGACTGCTGAAAAAATTTGAGCAAACCCCACGGCGAGAGAAACCGCCCCTCCGGGTCTTCCGGCAATTTGCTCGCCGACTTCTTTGGAGAGCATTTCTAAGTTCTGAATAGGAATTCCGAGTGCGGCAAACTTTTCTGCAGGCAGATTGATAGCAAAATAATCACCGGGGAACAACGAGCTTGAAGCAATCAACGCGATAACGCCAACTAAGCCTTCCATCAGCATCGCCCCATAGCCTATCATCCGGGCTTCCGTCTCATGGTTCAACATCTTTGGAGTAGTGCCTGATGAAACAAGCGAATGAAACCCTGAAATAGCTCCGCACGCAATTGTAATAAATACAAACGGAAATATTTTTCCCGGAATGATTGGGCCCCCACCATGAATGAATTCCGTGACCGCCGGCATTTGTAAATCGGGATGTACGATAAACACTCCAATAACAAGCCCTGCAATGGTTCCAATTTTCATGTACGAGCTTAAGTAATCTCGCGGGCATAATAAGAGCCAAACGGGCAACACTGATGCAATAAATCCGTATGCTGCAATTGCGATGATAATTCCCTCGCGAGAAAACGTAAAATACTCTGCGAATGAAGAACCGGGGATGTAGCTTCCAAGTATCACTGCCGCAAAAACACCAAATACCCCTACGACACTTGCTTCTCCAACTTTTCCCGGTCGTATTTTATACATCCACAAACCGACAAACAACGCTATCGGGATTGTCATCGCGATGGTAAACGTTCCCCACGAGCTTTCCCGCAGCGCGTTGACCACCGCAAGTCCTAATCCTGCCAGGGCAATCACAACAATAATAAGTATCGCAACCGACCCGATAATTCCCGCAAGAGGGCTGACTTCATGGCGCGCTATTTCGGCAAGCGATTTTCCTTTCCGCCGTATTGAAGCCACAAGAATCACGAAATCATGAACTGCTCCCCCAAGGCACACCCCGATTAACAGCCAGAGAAATCCCGGCAAAAATCCAAATTGAGTTGCTAATACGGGACCAATCAACGGTCCCGCGCCGGAAATTGCTGCAAAATGATGCCCGAATAATACCCACTTATTTGTAGGATGATAGTTCTGTCCGTCATTCAACGTATGCGCCGGCGTTTGACGTGAGTCGTTCAACGCCACAACCTTTGCAGCTATAAATGCACTGTAATAACGATACGCGATCGCCATCACGACAAGGGTTATGATAATTAGAGGTAACGCGTTCATTTCTTGGTTAATTGGTTAACTGGTTAATTTGTTGATTTGTTCATGTGGCGGCAATGACTTATGTTTCAGGTTTTACTTCTCAGGTTGTTGCTCTTTGGTGTTCGTTCCCCGCCTTGCGGGATCTCCGCTTCGCTTCGACCTTGTTCTTTATCATGAGTCATTGATCATTAGGTACTCATTTACTCAACTACATATCCACTCAACTACTCCATCACTCCATCACCCTCATACATCGCACGAATAACGAATAGATCTACGAGCCATAGGCAAACAACCGATAACCTTTTTTACTTTTTCCTTTTGACTTTTTACTTTCTCAAAATGCATCTATATAATGTTCAATCTCAGGATTGCCATTTGTGAGTAAAATAGAGACGACGTCAAACCGGCACTTCGTATCTTCAACTTCATGCTCAAACAGATACCCGTCGGCGACTTTACGGATTTGCTTTTGTTTTGATTCGGTTACGGCTTCAATAGGTTCGCCAAACTGCGTAGTACGACGGGTCTTTACTTCAATAAAAACCAGAATGTCGCCATCGTTTGCAATGATGTCAATCTCGCCCCGTTCATACCTGTAATTTTGCTGGAGGACACGATACCCTTTTTTTTCTAGAAAGTCAACTGCAATCCTCTCTCCCTGTGACCCGCGTCTCCTTTTATTCATTTCCGTTCAAATAATCCGAGTTGTTTGTCCCTGAGATGAAAACTTCGGCGGTGAAGATTGCAAAGTCCGTATTTTCTTATCGCGGCGATATGTTCTTTCGTTCCATATCCTTTGTGCCTTGAAAAACCATACATGGGGTATTCACTGTCATAACAAATCATAAGCCTGTCGCGGGTTACCTTTGCTATCACAGAAGCGGCGGCAATAGAGAAACAGATTGCATCCCCATTCACGATAGTAGTGAAGGGAATGCCATTTCCCTTAAACCTGTTTCCGTCAATCAACAATTGCTCCGGCGTTGGTTTCAGGTTACCGATAGCCATGTTCATCGCTTGAAAGGTCGCCTGCAAGATATTAATCTTGTCAATCTCCGATTGGTCAACTATTCCTATCCCGACACTTACTGCACGCTCGTATATCCGGTCATAAAGTATTGCTCGTTGTTTCGGAGATAGCTTTTTAGAATCATTCACTCCTTCAATTTGTACATTTGGTTGAAAAATAACGGCAGCAGCAACAACCGGACCCGCCAGAGGACCCCGTCCCGCTTCATCTACGCCCGCAACGTTCACTATGCCTCGTTTCCAGTATTCTAATTCGTAACTAGTATCCAAAATGATTTTTGTTATCAGTTAAATGTACTTTATACTTTATAGTTAAACTTGGTACTTGGTTCTTTGTACTTTGTCATTTGTTAATCCAATACTCATTTACTTATATACTTAACTACTTAACTACTCAACTACTTAACTACTTAACTACTCAGCTACTCAACTACTCAGCTACTCAACTACTCAGCTACTCATCTACTCAGCTACTCAACTACTCAACTACTCAACTACTCAACTACTCAGCTACTCAACTACTCAGCTACTCAGCTACTCAACTACTCAGCTACTCCACACACCGAACACATCTCATATCCCACATCGCATATCTTCCCCCGATACACAGCCCACTGCACACCACCAGCGCTCAAAACTCATTCACTAACCCGAAATGTATCTTCCCCTGATTGAAAGAATCCCCCTCTCCAAGCGCGAAGCTGACGCCGACAATTCCGATGGCGGTTTCAATTCTTGTTCCTATCCCATAGCCATAGTTGAACGCCTGTGCTGAAGACAAACCCTGTGATTGATTATCAGGAAGAAAATAATAGCCTGTATCGAAAAATCCAAAGAAAAACGAACGGCGACTGAAAAGAAAACGGTATTCAAGATTAGTCCATCCGATACGTGACCCTAAAAATTGGTTCTCCCGATACCCTCGAAGTGTCGTGCTGCCGCCTAACCTGTACAATTCGCCAATCCCGATATTATCGCTTGAACGTTCCCGCCCGTGAAGCTCAAGCGAGACAACCTGTCTCGTAAATGGTTGAACAAGCCATACAGCATCCAATTCTAATTTTTGCACCGTAGAAGAAGTTGCCGAAGTAACTTGTGAGCTTTCTGTTTTCTTCCCGATTTGATATTCGCTTCTGTACAACACCCCGTTTGTCGGGCTTATCATATCGTTCCTTGAATCATACCTGAGCTCAAGCCCCGTGGTAGTTGTCTGTGTCGAACGAAGCGAAACGCCTGTGAGACTGTTTGCAGGAATAATACTTTCGTACGAAAATATTCCCGCAAGAAAAAATTCATCAAAAAGATGGAAATCCACTTTCAAGATATATCCCCGCCTCACGTACGTTGTATCTTGCTGGCGCTGCCTGAACGAACCTTCAAGGTCAACAGGATAATTGAACAACCATGGCTCGTTGTATCGCAGCGCAATTTCCTGGATGTTGGTTCCTTCCCGCTGCCAGAGAACATTGAGCTTTCGGGCGCTCCCGAAAAGATTCCTCATTGAAATATTCACCAAACCTGTAAAATAGCCATCATTGCCATTTGTTGCCGGTATGTAACCGAGAACACCATCAAAGGTATTGGTATTTCCTTCCATAACGGGAATGGTGAGAACTCCGCCGGAATCATTCATCGTTAATTCAGGATCACCAACCTGTGAAAAGATGTTTAACCGGTTGAGCCGGTTTCGTATTTTTGCAACCCGGTCAATGTTATATTCCTCGCCTAACCGTATTCCCGTTTCACGAATAATGACGTCGTCAAGTGTTTCTTTGTTTCCTGCAGGCTTGATTTGGTTAATCTTGACGAATTGCCCTTCTACAACATTCAAGTGAATATCAATGCTCATGCTGTCAGTTGCCTGTGCCGGAGTAATCGCCTCTATTGAAACCCGGGCAAAGGGGTATCCGATGGTTTCGTACCGTGAAAGCAATGCGTGGAGGTCTTGTTCGAGAATTTCTTTCTCGAACAGGCTGTTCGGTTGGAGTTCAAAATGTTGGAGGAGTTCTGTAGAAGAGAGAGCGGCATTGCCCGTTACCGATAGAGAAGCGACTTTCACCTGTGCAATATTTGCAGTTGAAGCAAGGCAAGCAACGATACACCACATGTTCAGGTATCGGAGCGGGAAGCACCTGATGTTCATCGGGAACGGTTACCGGTATCGTGTGCGCCAGACATCCCAGATCGGGTTGCGCAAGCGGTAGTCGCCGAAGCCCGTTTCATCAATAAACACAAATTCTCTGTTCAACTCGTAATACGACCAGACTTCATATGGCTTCGAATCGAGATCAAACGGATGCCGTTCGATGTTATTGGGTTCTCCGAAAACGATATAGACGTTCCCGCGGTCGGTTTTCCAACCCTCCACGTAATGGCTGAAATTTTTATTCGAGTACTCAACGCGCTGGTAATATTCAATCATAAGCTCATTGGCTGCGGTGTTTTGGGTAGGGTCGCGCTTGTTCCAAAAATCGAGAAACAGGTCACGCTTTTTCTCTGCGGGCGCATTTCGCATTTCATCAAGGGTATCTTTCTTGGCAATGTATTGAAGCTGGTCTATCGCAAGGTCGAGATCGCTGATAGTGAACGGCAAGCCCGGCAGCTTGACAAATATTTTTCGCGAGGCGAGCGTTCGTACACTCTGGTTGTTTCCATCAATGCTATCGAGCGTTTGCACTTGAACGGAATACTCGCCCGCATTGAGCGTTTTGCCTCTCGAACTCATAAAGTACGATTGTCTCTGCTTTGTAAACGATTTTGTTACGGTATCGCTTCTCACAGTCTCCCCTATTTTGTTTTTCATGACAAGGAGAAACGTTACGTCTCTCGGAACCGTCTGCGAATAGGCTTCAAGGTAAAATTGAATCGCTTCTTCTTCTCCGCGCAATGTCGCCGCGACATTAGGAATAATAACCATTTTCTCTCCTTGTTCTTCCATCTGTGCTATGACCATGATGTCGCTGGCAGAGAGAGTTGATTGACTGAAGTTACGCACAGTCAGCGGTTGTTTTGCCTGCGTTATTTTCTTCGTTTCCACATCGCGAACCTGAGTGACCACCACGTACTCGCCGGGTGGGAGAATAAAATCGGTATGGCTAATTTTTCCTGTCACCGGAGAAACAGATTCGCGGTAATCGCGTGTCAGTATTTCTTCCGACCAAAGTTTTTCATCAACAAGAGCGTCTGAAGTATTAAAGACGCTCGCGGTAATTTCGTACTTTGCCAAAAATTGTTCATTCGATTTAATGAACGAAAGCATTTCATAAGGAACTTGAATATACATATCAACCCTGCCGCGATTCGCGCTATCGGCAGAATAGTTTAGAATATCTATATAAAAATTCGGTAAATCCGAATGGGGGACGCCTACCGGGCGTTCTTCTTGAGAACATACGTTTGATGCAGTCAGCAGCACCAGGAATAGAAGAACTATCGCCGGTAGGGTTTTACCGTTACTGTTACGTTTCATTTTGTTCATTGTAAGCTCACCTTATACCCAAAACATATTCTCTTGATTAATGGTTCGTCGCTCTTCGTGGCGTTGCTTCATCTGATTTCCGTTCCCGGCCGGTATAGCGAACAAATCATATTCTTCGGCATCCACGATTTCAACATCATAAAATTCTCCCGGGACAAAATCTCTTGATGAATGAACAATAACGGAGTTATCAATCTCCGGAGCGTCTCGCTCTGAACGGCAAATCGAATCGCTCCCCTGTTGTTCATCCACAAGTACTTTGAGAGTTTTTCCAACGACTTCAGCATTCTTTTTCATTGAAATTTCTCTCTGTATTTCCATGATAACGCGTTTTCGTTCTTCTTTCACTTCTTGAGGAACAGGGTCGCCGAGAGGGTACGCCGTTGTATCTTCCTCCTGTGAATAGGTGAAAACGCCAAGCCTTTCAAACTCAACATCTCGAATAAATTCCGTTAGCTCGGCAAATTCTTTTTCGCCTTCATCAGGATAACCGACGATAATAGTTGTTCGAAGCGCAATACCGGAAACCCGTTGACGGATTATCTCAACCAAGCTGCGCGTTGCTTTTGAGGTAATTCCCCGCCGCATGGATTTCAGCACTGTGTCTGAAATATGCTGAACAGGCATGTCAAGATACCGGCATACTTTTGAGGAGGTATGAAACACATCAAGCACCTCAAGAGGAAATTGCGTTGGATACGCATACATAAGTCGAATCCATTCGATGCCCGCTACATCGCTCAAGCGTTCAATCAAATGCCGGAGTTCACGTTTGCCGTACAGGTCAAGACCGTAATACGTGCTTTCTTGAGCGATAAGAATTAGCTCCTTCACTCCTTTTGCCGCGAGATGCTCTGCTTCAAGAACAAGATGCTCAATCGGCTTGCTCTGGTGCTTGCCGCGCATCAAGGGTATTGCGCAGAACGCGCAGGGACGGTCGCACCCTTCTGATATTTTTAGATACGCAAAGTGCCTGGGCGTGGTAAGATAGCGTTCTCCCAACAACTCGTATTTATACTCCCCGCCAAGAGCTTTCACAACCTTATCCATCTTATTCGCGCCGATGTATAAATCAACCTCCGGTATTTCTTTTTCTAAATCAGAGGAATACCGTTCGGATAAACAGCCCATCACAACTACCTTCTTCAGCTTTCCATGCCTCTTTCGCTCGACAGCTTGTAAAATCGTTTCGATGGATTCGTTCTTCGCATCCTGAATAAATCCGCACGTATTGATGATTAACGTATCCGCATGATTAGGGTCCGGGGTTAGCTCCATATCATTCAACATAAGCTGATTCATAACTATTTCAGAATCAACTCTGTTTTTTTCACAACCGAGCGTCAGAACGTGATATTTTTCTTTTTTTGCCATTGAAGTTACTCACCAACAATTTCCGCATCGCCCTACGGGTCGTTGACCGTAAACGACGATGCTATTATATGCAAGTCGGATAAATCCGACTACCTTGCAATCACAGTCCCGTTTAGGGGACTTGAATACTGTAGCGTTGTCGTTTACGGCAACGCGGGGTAATTTTTTCATAAAACTCTTTGAGATGCGTAACATCAATTATTCATTTAGCTTAAGGAAAACACTATAAAGTCTAAGTAAAAATATACAATAGGCGAGACAAAAAGCAAACTATCGAACCGGTCTAAAACTCCACCATGTCCCGGAATCAGGTTCGATGAATCCTTTACCCCGGCGTCACGTTTTAACAACGACTCAAATAAATCCCCAATTTGACCAAAAACGCCTACAATCGCCCCCAGGATAATAGCTTCGTTGAGATGAAGGTACTCCAGAAATAAATATTTTGCTCCTACCGCAGCTACTACGGCAAAGATAAATCCCGCAATTGCCCCCTCCCAGCTTTTATTCGGGCTGACGCGGGGAAAGAGCTTATGCTTTCCCATTGCAGAACCGACATAATATGCTGCTGAATCACACAACCATATCATTGCATACACCGCCACGACAGTATATCCCCCCCAACGATAGAGCAACGCATTCGACTCCACATTCATTTCATGAAAATAATTCCTCATCGGGATGTGAGACGGGATAAATATCTCCCGCAAACCGATGAGTGTTCCGAAACAAAATGAGACATACAACACACCCATCATTGTTGTCGAGACATTCATGAGAGCAGAACCGTTATTTCTAAACAACTCTATGATAGAGATAACAGGAAATGCTATGAGCAAAACAAGCAGAAAAAATTGCGATTCGGAATTAGGAGCCTCGCCAAATAATTCAAACGGAATTACGAACAGCTTGGCGTTATAAAAAGAAAGCAAAACAAAGACCCCCATCGTCAAGCCGGCAAACGTAAGCGGATTCGCACCTTTTACTTTTGTAAGCGAGTACAACTCAAGCAGGCTCACCGTCGAGA
>SCUC01000233.1 GCA_004322375.1 Bacteroidota bacterium | reverse complement strand
CATCTTGATTCCTTACAGGGATGTTTGAGTGGTTTTATGCACCGGCAATTCAATTACAAATGTCGCTCCAGCACCCAACTCGCTTTCAGCATAAACCGTGCCATTATGCTGGCGAACGATGCTATGGGCAATAGACAGGCCTAATCCTGTTCCCTTACTTTTTTTGATATTTTTTGCAGTAAAGAATGGTTCAAATATCTTCGTAAGATATTCTTTAGGTATTCCAGGACCTGTATCTGATATGATAATCTTCACTGCGTCTCTGCATGCCTCCGTTCGAATGGTTAAACGCTTTTCTCCCGTTATTTCTTCCATAGAGGCGCAGGCGTTTTCTATTATATTCAAAAATACCCGCTGCATTTGCTTCCTGTCTACAAAAATTACGGGTAATTCTTCATCCAATAATTTGATGACCTTAATATCTGCATATTCAAATTGGTTGACCTTTTGTTCGGTAATTTCTTCAATAATCTCGTTCGTATTAACCTGCTCTTTTGAAAGGGTATAATTTCCCGTAAGGGTCAATAGACTCTTTATGACACTTTGTATTTGATCCGTCTCTTTTTGTATCCGGTCTAAATACTTCTTTGCTTTCTCACTAATGGAAGGTTCATTTGAAACAAGATCTGCGCAAAGCTGAATGCCCGCCAACGGGTTGTTTAATTCATGGGCTGCCCCCGCTATCAGGTTACTCACGGCATATAGTCTTTCGGTTTTTACCACCTGGTATTGTAATTGATATTCTCGTGTAACATCCCTGAGTACCACAATAATACCCTTTTTTCTCCCTGCAAGTCCGTTTAAAGGCGAGGCAATGACAATGAAATATTTCTCTTCATTTCCTTTCGTATGCACTTCATAAGATATGTAGCGTTGTTTTTTAATAAAGATTTCATCATAAACCTCTTTGACGCTAATATTATTGAGATTTACTATAGCATCACCGGCCATATTTATATCCAAATACTTTAACATCTCCTTTCCGACTTCATTCACTAATGTTATCTTGCCATGCGCATCCATCAGTATAACACCATCAACCATGCCTTCTGTCAGGGAATACAATTTTAATTCTACTTCATCCACACGTTTGGTAAGGAGATTCATATGATATTTTCTGAAAGCATCTTCACAAACGCTTGCAATAATTTTTTCATCGAAGGGTTGTACAATATAATCGCTTGCACCTGCTCTCATGAATTCAATCGTCAGTAATTCTGAACCACGGCCTGCTATTACAATGACAACTGTCTCTGGCATAGTTTCCTTTATCCGCTTCAGCATATCACGTCCATTTAATTTAGGCATATCATAGTGCAAAAAGAAAATCTGAGGACTTTCAACCTCAAGTGCACGAATAACTTCCGTTACGTCTTGTATAACTGAAATCCCATACCCTTCCGTTCTCATGGAATGTTCCAATGCTCTCGCCATATCAGGATCATTCGTTGCAATCATTACTTTTGCCTTATATTGCAAGGATTTACCCTTACCAACAGGAACTCTTTCCGGGTAAAATTTATTATAAATCAGGCGTAATAAATCATCCATAGCAAAGGGGGCATGAAGGATACTATAAGCGCCTACAGATTGAGCCAATTGAAATGTCCAATAGGTTTTATACGTTTCCGACAGCAGAACAACAGGAATATTTTCACACTGTTTGAACGTGGAAGATTTCAT
>SCUC01000027.1 GCA_004322375.1 Bacteroidota bacterium | reverse complement strand
CTGCTTGCGAAACCGTGTACAAAAGAATACGGGATTCTCTCCGTCGTCTGCTCTCTCTATTGCATTCCGAAAAAGCTGTTTAACGTCTCGCCCAACTGCTTTTATCCTAAACCCAAAGTTACATCAACGGTCATTCAATTGAAGTTGTTCGATTCGCTCCCCTACCATGTCAATGAATCGCTCTTTACAACCGTTGTGCGAACATCATTCGGCAAACGACGCAAAACGCTGCGCAACAGTTTGAGCTATTTACCGTTTGAAGAAACAAAAGTTGTTCGTATCTTAGCACACACCGAACGCTGGTCGGCAATGCGCGCCGAACAACTCTCGGTCGAGCAATTCATTGAACTAACAAACGACGTAGAACAAGCGCTACAGGAATGAGCCAGCAGCAGTCAAATGATGTTGAAGAACCGGTTGTAACTGAGGATGCTATCAGCATTCCCAAGCCGCGCGGGATGAAAACCATCGAGGTTGACGATGAGTTGATGCAGGATATTCGCGAGCTTGCCCGCGAAAAAGCGGGGACCATCCTCCTCAATATCCTAACCGACTTACACGCTGCCGATATCGGTGAAATCGTCAACCGTCTCGATCAGGAAGACAGAGAATTCATTTTCAACCTATTTGATAATGAAACCGCCAGCTCTGTTTTGCTTGAGCTGGACCCGGCTGTCCGCCAAGAACTGCTGGAGCTGCTCCCTTCCGAAAAAATATCGAATTATGTCGGGTTCCTCGCTTCGGATGATGCAACCGACGTTGTTGCCGAGCTTGAACCGCAAGTTGCGGAAGAAGTTCTCGAGGCGATGCCGAAAGAAGATTCGGCAGAGGTCAAAGAGCTTCTTCAGTATGCAGAAGATACAGCCGGCGGCATCATGGGAACGGAATTTGTGTCTGTTCATAATAATGATACCATTCACCGGGCAATTCGCGCTGTGCGGGAACAGGCGAAAGAGCAACAAACAATTTACCATGTCTATGTTGTCAATGATGATGGCGCGCTTGTCGGCATGATGCCTTTGCAGTCTCTTGTTCTCACCTCCCCGTATCGCCGCGTGTATAAAGTAATGGAACAAGATGTGAAGTCGGTCAGGACGGACATGGATCAGGAAGAAGTTGCCGTCATGTTCCGAAAATACGACCTCATTACTGTGCCCGTCATAGATTCCGAAGGAAAGCTCGTCGGTCAAATCACCATTGACGACATTGTTGACGTTATCGAGCAAGAACATAGCGAGGACGTCGCGCGCATGGTCGGTTCCGATGCGGAAGAGCTTGAGCATCGTTCCCCCGCGCAAATTGCTATGCTGAGATTGCCCTGGGTGCTTATCACGCTGCTGCTCGAATTTGTCGCGGGGATGGTTGTCCATTTCTTCGATGCAACGTTAAGCAAGGTCATTCTCCTCGCTTCGTTTATGCCTATTATCTCAGCCCTATCGGGAAACACTGGACTTCAATCTGCAGCAATTGTTGTGCGGGGAATAGCCACCGGGCATGTCTCATTAGATAGATGGTGGCAGCCCGTGATACGACAATTTCAAACAACCCTGATTATCGGGAGTGTGTGCGGCTTTGTGTTAGGGGGGATTGCAGGCGCCTGGCAGGGGAAAATCGCGTTCGGGTTAGTCGTCGGTCTCTCGATGTTCATCTCGATTAATATTTCAGGCTTTGTAGGTACCTGCACCCCGATGATTTCAAAACGGCTTGGGTTTGACCCCGCAATGACTGCCGGACCATTCGAAACAGCGTTTCAGGATGTCATCGGCATTACGCTTTTTCTCAGCATGGCAACCGCGATGCTCAGGTGGATTGCCTAACTCTCTTCTTCGATGAACCTCGCGCCATTTATTAAACCCCTCCGCCCAGTAGATGCATTAGTCATTTTCTTCGCTCTGCTTCTTTCGATTCTGCACCTCTGGTTTGTTCCTTTTCATAACGCTATCATTCTTGTCATTGCAAACATTATGACATGTTTTGGTATTGCAGCATTTTCCAGCTACCGGGCTCACCATCCCTCTATTGCCTGGCTTCACGATTGGTACCCCGTACCGGTTATCTTCTTCACGTTCAAAGAAGTGTACGTCATCATTCAATCAATGACCTATCCGGATATAGATCATGTATTGATTGCTATTGACCGGTGGATTTTCGGTGTTGATCCTACAGTGGTTCTGCATCAATTCTCATCCCCGCTGGTTACGGAAATTTTACAGATTGCCTATACAAGCTTTTACTTCATCATGCTCACCCTTGGCATCGAACTGTATCTCAAAAAGGAAATCGGGAAGTTTACATTTTCAACATTTACTCTTTCCTATGGATTTTACCTTTCATACATCGGCTATCTGCTATTTCCTGGAGTCGGTCCGCGGTTCACCCTGCATGATTTTCATACCCTTGATATGGAGCTTCCCGGCTTATGGCTAACAGAATTCCTTAGGAATACCATCAATGCAGGAGAATCAATTCCTCCCGGCGCCGCCGATGCGTTCACTCACGCGCAGCGGGATGTGTTCCCAAGCGGGCATACGCAAATGACGCTCATTGTATTTTATTTTGCCTCGAAGTATAAGCTAACCTCTCGCTATGTACTCTATGGTTTGGGCACGCTGTTAATTATCGGCACAGTCTATCTTCGTTATCACTATGTCATTGATTTGTTCGCGGGCGCGTTGTTCATGGCGTTCACCGTATGGACTGCTCCAAAGATAGCGCGATGGTGGGATTCTCTTCGAGCGTCGTTGAATGGTCGTAATGTAACAACAGAAAGAGGAAACAATTGATGCCATTCTCATTTGGTAACATCCTGTTATTGGTTATCTGGTATTCGTTATTGGTTATTCCCCGCGCACTACTCACTGTTCACCGCTCACCGCTCACTGCCCACCGCTCAGTGCTCAACGCTTACCGCTCACTGCTCACCGCCCACTGCTCACCGCCTACCACCTACCGCTCAATGTTCATCACTCTCTGCTCCCTGCTCATCGCTCTAAGCTCTCCGCTCTCTGCCCAAACTCCTAAGGAACCTCGACTTTCCACAGAGCCTGTAAACCTCATTGATCTCCCTACAGCCGGAATGTTATATCACAGAAATTATTCAACGACACTTGAATTTTTAGACGAAGGCGGGCTCTCTGTAAACGCCCGGGCTGGCTTTTTCGATAGACTGATGATTGGAGTCGCGTATGGCGGGACGAATATTATTGGCGTTCAGAAAACCGACTTCAATCCGCATATTGGCGTTCTGGTTCGTGTACGAGCAGTTGAAGAAACATATTATGTCCCTGCTGTTGCTTTAGGCTTCTCATCGCAAGGGAAAGGAGCGTACATTGATTCGTTGAACCGGTACGAGACAAAGTCTGCCGGATTCTATGCCGCGGCAAGCAAAAACTTCGAAGCTCTCGGTTTCCTGAGCATTCACGCCGGGATACATTACAGCCTCGAAGATACCGATAACAGAACCTTCAACCTTTTTGCAGGAATAGAAAAAACCTTCGCTTCCATCTTTTCAGGCATGATTGAATATGATAATGGCTTCTCGCTCACAGGTTCCTCGATAGATAGGGGAAGAGGCTTATTAAATATCGGGTTTAGAGCTTCCATCGGAAACGACTTCAAATTAGGTTTGAATTTGAAGGATATTGCACAAAACCAGCAAGATTTTTCAATTGGGAATAGAACGATTCAAATTGACTATGCAAAAACCTTCTGATGTCTCAAAATCTCCACACATTACCGTAAACTGACCACAAATCCCCACAGGGAAACAGGATTACCAAACTTCTCTGAAGAAAACAGTTGCTTTTCAACTCTATTTCAAGTACATTTACTATGTAGTCGAGAGAACCGATTTGGCACTATAATTGTTCATCTAATAGAAGAATTATTACTTCGAGGTTGTTATGAAATTTAAGGTTATTTTACTGTTATCCCTGTTAAGTATTGTTGCTCTGCTCATGACTGGTTGTTATACCCAGTTAAAAACGTCGCGCGAGTACGATGATTACGATCGCGGCGAATATGTTTCCGATGAACGGAACGATGAGGGTGAAGAGTATGCAGGGGAACAAGAAGATGCAGATACCGAATCGGATGAGGATTACACTTCCAGTACTTACTATGGCGGCAACTGGCATCCCTACTACGGTTTTTCTTATTATTATCCTTCTGATTACTGGCCCTCGACTGCATACGCCATTGCCTGGTCAAATCCCTGGTATTATGACAGGTATTATTGGTCATCCTATTACTACCCATCGTATTCCTACTACCCCTGGTATTGCGGAACTCCTTATGTTTGTTATCCCTACTATAACTATGGTTATCCGTATTATTATTCTTATGGTTCGGGCAACAGCCATTGGGGAACACGAGATTTCGGAACTGACCGCGGCAGAAATGTAAGGGATGGTTTCGAGCGAACCGGATATGAATCATACCCGGCTGGCAGCGTAACAACTCCCGGGATGGGAACATCCACCGGCAAGACAGGCAGCAGTAGAAGAGAGTCCTACAAACCCGCAGAGCGCACATCGCGCAGCGAAGGTACGCGCCGCGGATATTCTGTTGATCGCAATCGTTCGTCACAACCGGGCCGGAAAACTGAAGCCCGCGGAAGCAACACTTCCCGCAACGGACAACGCAATTCCCGCACAGCCCCGACGTATGTTCCTACATACCGCGGCAACAATGATGGCGGCTCACGCCGTGGAGGAACATCCACAGGCAATACTCCTCCATCATATTCACCGCCTGCATCGTCAACGCCAAATTCCCCGCGCTCAACACCGCCACCTTCAACGGGCGGTCAAAATAATGGCGGCTCGCGCGGCAGCAGCACCAGAGGCGGACGCCCGTAAGCCTTTTTTACTTTTTCTTTTTTTTGATTGAGATTGGTTAGGATAGCCATGAAAAGAATACTTCTGTCTTTACTCGCAATAATGCTTGTTACTATTTCGTCGTTTTCTCAGTTTCCTGAGGATGCGTTGCGGCTTTCTCTCTCCGGGCCCGGCATCGGAGCCCGTTCTCTCGGCTTAGGAATGACCTATACGGGAATAGCAACCGATTATACAGCCGCCTACTGGAATCCTGCAGGACTCGCGCAGATAAAACGCAATGAGTTTTCGCTGGGTCTATCACATTTTTCATACGGTAATACTTCGTCATTTCAGGGAAACTCATCATCATTCACAAACAGCGCAACGAATCTCAATGATGTCGGGCTTGTATATTCATTCCCAACAACACAGGGAAGTCTCGTCTTAGCGTTCGGGTATGGCAGAAGCAATGATTTCACGACAGGGCTTTCCTTCAGCGGCGACAACCCCTACAGCAGCATGGTTCCGTCTCTGGATTATGATTTAGCGTATGAATTATACCTTGTTGACTCTGTCGGGAATACGCCGATTCAAGATAGTGTTGAACAACAGGGTCGCGTTCTCGAAGACGGTGGACTTAACAACTGGATGATAAGCGGCGCTGTAGAAGCGGCACAAAATCTTTTTCTCGGGGCAACGTTGAATTTTATTTCCGGTTCATATACGTATAACAGGGATTTCTCGGAATTCGATGTCTACGACAAATACACCGCCGCCCGATTTGGCGCCGACTATGCAATTGACCGGTGGAAAGTCATCAACACCATTGACGGAGACATTAGCGGATTTACCATGCGGTTAGGAATGTTATACAAATTTAACAACCGCTCGCGTCTCGGATTCAATATCAAGCTCCCGACCTCGTACACAATTCGCGAAGAATACGCAAGCGAGGGAACAAGTACATTCGACGTCCCCGACCAGCAGGGAAATTATTCATATTATTACCGGATACCCGGCGCTACCGAATATGACGTAACGACCCCCTTCGTTTTCAGCGGTGGGTTTTCTATCGGCAGCGATGACTTAATCCTGGCAAGCGACGTAGAATACACGGATTGGACCCAGATGAAATTCAAAGGCGACCCGTACCTTGAGCAATATAACACCGACATCAAAGAAATTTTTACACCGACGTTTAATTTCCATGTCGGTGCAGAGTTCCACGTCCCTGAATCATCGCTTCGTTTGCGGGGTGGCTTTGCCTACATCCCTTCTCCGTACAAAGATGACCCGACTGACTACGATCAAAAATATGTTACCGGCGGCTTAGGAGTGTTAATGGCAGATGTCCTGATGCTCGATCTTGGATTCGCCCACGGGTTCTGGGAAACTTCCCACGTGAACTATCAACATTACAATAATGCAGGCAAGCCCCTTTCGGAAACAAAGGAAAAAATTACCACCAATAATGTCATGGCAACAATCAGCTATAGATTCTGAAAATTGATGGTAGGAGGCTGTCTAAAAAGAAACCTAACGCTCTACACGGCGTCCTCGCCGTGTGGAATCCCTCTCGTATTAAGAACACACATTCTAATAATGTCACCCTTTCAGGGTTTCATTGTATTTTTTTAGAACCGGGCTACAATAATGTCATCCCTTTGGGATTGGTTTTCAACCCCGAAAGGGGTGGAACATTGATAGTTGGTATTAAATCCATATCAGAACCCTGAAAGGGTGACATAGTTCATTCCAATTTAGTTAAACAACATTTTATCGAGCTTCTCGCAATGACATTTTCTTTGGTTTAGAGACAATCCCATCTTTTGTAGTTACAAGAAAGTTTGATACTTTGAGCGTTCAGGAAATAACAGCAAGTGTCAAGATTTTCAAAAATTATTATCGGTAGTCTTCTCGCTCTCATCCTCATCGGGGGAGCGCTTGTTTTTTTCCTTTATCGCCTTGCTACAAAATCATATCCTCATACCGATGGCGTTCTGATTCTACCCTCGCTGCAAAAGCCTGTTGAAGTGTTCCGCGACGAATGGGGCGTCCCACATATTCTCGCGCAAAACGAGCATGATTTGATGTTGACAACAGGTTTTGTTCACGCTCAAGATCGTCTCTGGCAGATGGAGCTTGCCCGCCGTGCAGGATTAGGAAGGCTTTCAGAAATTTTTGATACAACGACCTTGAAATTTGACAAAATGTTCCGCACGCTTGGCTTTGCCACATTGGCGCACCGTCTCCGGAACAATATGCACCCCGATTCGCGACGCCTGCTCGATGATTATACAGAAG
>SCUC01000026.1 GCA_004322375.1 Bacteroidota bacterium | reverse complement strand
AGCATAAAGCACGAAAGAAGAAAAAGAGCTAGCGTAAACCGTATTGCAACGCCGTAAAATGGCGGAATACTCTCAAGCCCTACTTTTATGGCAAGCCAGGTAGAACCCCAGATAATCGAGATAAGGATAAAGCCAAGAACAATTAAGTATTTTTCAGATTTCATCGCGTGAGCGCTATTGCAATTACGTTGCCGCTTTGCATTAGATTTCTAACCGCAGAGACGCAAAGTACGCAGAGGATTCTATTAAACTGATGTAAAGGAATACATGACCAATCCGGAGAGCAGCTTAGGGAAAAAATAAGTTGATTTTTGTGGGAGAACATACCCTGCTTCAGCTGCTTCACGAACTTGCTCGATTGGAGTAGGATTAAGAAGAAAACCTGCCTGCGCATTTCCAGCTCGTACTAAATCTATTGCTTGCTGGGAATCTTTTACGTAATCCAGATTAGTCTTTTGAACTTGTGCTTCCTCAGAAATGCCAAAAATGTGGTTAAGGATAAGCGTATGCAAAACTGAGACATCGAGCTTTGCGACAACTTCAGGCAGCCCAAATTGCTCCATCACGGAAAGCGATTTTAGCTCTAACAAGATAAATCCCAACGCTGTTGGAAGAATAAATCCAAAGTTATTTGTCCGGAGAGGTAAATTTTTTAGGAGCTGGTTTTGATTCGAATAAATTGTTACACGAAAATACTCTTCCAGCTTTTCTATTAACGCGCCGGTATCGAATTCCGGTAAACTATGAATGATACGGTGCGTGGGAAATATCATGAGTCCGGGATCATTCGTGTTTGTGAAGAACATCGGAATAAAATTGTATGGCTCGGTTCCGGTGTACGATGGATTTGCCTTCCTAAGTGTCTCACGATACGTCATTGCAGTTTCATACCGGTGATGACCGTCGGCAATGATAATCTTCTGCTTGCTTAAGAATTGTTGCAATGCGTTAATTCTCTCTGTATCGGTTAGCTTCCATATTCGATTCAGCACATTTTCGAATTCAATTTCCGCCCAGGGTTTCGATGATGTTATTTGATAGACAATATCGTTTAATTTGTATTCCCGGTCAGTGTACAGAGAAAATACTTGACTGAACATCGCTCCTGTTGCGGTAAAGAGCTTTAGCCTATCTTCTTTTGGCTTACTGAGAGTTTTCTCATGTGGATAAATAGATTTTCCAAATTCTTCAAGCTCGCAAGCTCCAATAAATCCTTTTCTTGTTATCTGCTTTCCATCTTCTAGCATTAAGGTTTGGGTAACAACGTAAAATGCCGGAGCATCATCTTGAAGTATAACATTCTCTTTTTTCCAAAGATTAAAGTATGCCGCCGATTCTTCATAACGATTTTCTTCTCTTCCCAGAATAAGTCGCACCACGTTATACTCGCTTTTGTCATAAAGCTCCTGCTGTTGTTCAGATGAAATCACATCATAAGGAGGCGCGACAACGTCGGAAAGGCTCACCTTCGATTTGTTGTATAGTAATCCTTGAAAAGGTTGAATGTTCGGCATAGCTATTCTATTTCAAATTTAAGCAACGTCAGTTTGGCATCGTAGGTATCGCGATGCAAAATTTTTTCCTTGAATGAGCGATATTGGCTATCGAGTATCAAGTATTTTTTTTCCAATACGGCGCGATGATTCTCTTCCAGGTATGTGATAATATCCGGAGGCACTTCAGGCTCTGT
>SCUC01000232.1 GCA_004322375.1 Bacteroidota bacterium | reverse complement strand
TACATATTGATGTTGCGCAACACTGATTTAACCTTGAATTTTGAGGAAGTCCTCCGTAACTCAACTCTCTCAATGGAGCTGTCTCAAAAGTATATTTATGTCATTCCCGCGAAAGCGGGAATCCAGACATTCCTTCAATCTTGAAGGATGCTGATTGGATGCCTGCCTTCGCAGGCATGACAATGCTACCTTTTGAGACAGCCCCAAGGGGGATGAATTAGAGTCGTGAAAACGAAATTCATACATATTAGATTGGGTTCGTGCGTAACATCAGTTCCATATTCTATCGCGCCCAAAGACCGCCGGTGGAAGCAAGCCAGTCTGCAATCTTACCGGTTGCGCGGGATATATCGTTATGGGATATGTCAAGTTCCAGAACGGGAAGAGAAGAGTTTCGGACAAGCTCGCGCATCAATTCTTGTTCTTGAATAAACATGTTGAGGTCGTCATATTGCGATGGCATGCCAGACACTTTCAACCGTTCTTCCCGCGCTTGTTCAAATGATTCCGGCGTACGCGTGCATAGCACGAGATGAAATCCTAATGGAGCAAGCCGCTCTTCCAGCCAGCGAAAGTCGTACCGCCTGTTATGATGGGCAAGCTGATAGCAGGTTGTGGAGATATGAAACCTGTCAACAATCCAGGAATAATAGCGCTGAAGCTCAAAGAGCCGCGCCCACACAGCGTACGTTTCCAACGCAAGGGCTTCTTCCTGCGGCTCGAAATTGATGAGCCCCCGTCCCCACGGGTAATTAGTGAACGCACACCATTCTGCGGAAATAATCGGCGAGTGATACCGGTACTTTCGCTCACCGACAATTCGCGGATGCTCGTTTAACGCAAACGCGATTTCCGTTTTAAAAGTAAGCCGGGTTCCTTCTAAGATAATTTTAGGACAGAGCTTGGATGCCATGAACGAAATGTACGGTTACTTCGGATATTTCCCTAATAGTTTCCATGCCGAGCCATGCAAGCGGTGAAACCATGAAGACGAGGACATAAACATAAACGGGCAATATCCGGCAATAACCTTGATGTCGCGTTCCTTGCAAAAGTGAACAGTGTTGACATTCACATCCTTCATTCCCGATATTCCATACAACCATACCAACGTAATGCCGGCGTCAGCGCAATCGCGTATCAACGATTCCGTTCCTGCAGGAGGTGTCATCAAGAGAGCTGCAGAAACATGAGGTTCAATGTCGTTAACGCGTGAGTAACACCGGTGGCGATCAATTTCAGAAACAGAGGGATTGACAGGGATAACGTCATATCCTTGCGTAAGGAATTCTTTGAACAACGCGCGGCTGAACTCCTTTGGGTTTCTTGATACGCCAAGCATGGCAAACCGTTTGAGGCGCAAGAATTCTTGTATGAGAGATTGAGTATTCACGTTCTGTTTCCTGTTTATAGTTTACAGCTTAAAGTTTTTTAGTTTTTAGGTTGTGGATGTATTGGTGGTATAGAACGTTTCGAGAGCAACTTATGCAGAATTTCGAGCAAGGCGGTTGGCGTGAACGGTTTCTGGAGAAACCCATCAATCTTGCCAGCCGTGGTTTCGATGATTTGATGGTCAGTCGCAAGTCCGCTGGCTGCAATGACGATGAGATTGGGATTAATGCGGTTTAATGCGCGAATCGTCGCGTAGCCATCCATAATGGGCATCATAATATCGGTTAGCACGGCGTCAATGTTTGATTGATTTTTGGCATACAAGGAAATCGCATCCGTTCCATCTGCCGCCTCCATGACGGTGTACCCGAACATCTCAAGCGTTTGCTTTGTTATATCGCGAACGGAAGCTTCATCATCAACGATCAAAATGCATTCTCCATGTCCCGAAGGGAGATCCTCGTATCGTAAGTCTGTCGGTGATAATTGAGAAAGCTCGACGGCAGGTAAAAATACGGAAAATGTCGTTCCCTTATTGATTGCACTTTCGACGGTGACAAAGCCGTTGTGGTTTTTTACGATGGAATGGACCGTAGCCAATCCTAATCCTGTTCCCTTACCTTTTTCCTTTGTCGTGAAGAATGGTTCGAAGATTTTAGAGATAACCTCGTCCGGCATTCCAATCCCCGTATCAGCTATTGTGATGACAGAATACAGCCCCGGCTTAGCGCCCAAATGAATTCGTGTGAACGATTCATCAAGTACTTGGTTACCGGCTTTTACCGTAAGGGCTCCGCCGCTGGGCATTGCGTCTCTTGCATTGACGCAGAGATTCATCATCACCTGGTGAAGCTGGGTCGCGTCGCCGGAAATCGGGAGAAGCCCCCGGTCAATTTCCGTTTTCAGTGAAATGAATTTCGGAAACGTTTCATGGATGATTTCTTCCATCTCGCGGATAATATGC
>SCUC01000231.1 GCA_004322375.1 Bacteroidota bacterium | reverse complement strand
CGTAAGCGTGAGCCAGCAGGGTTTCGGGTTGAAGGGTGTTTTCCAGACTCGATTCAACGGATTACCTTCCAATGAACGGGTGTTTAACGTTCCGAATTCCGGCGGGAATTATATGTTCATTGCGCGCGATGAGTCGCAGCTCGATTTTGTCAGCGGCAGCAGCGCGGTGGATAAAGACATCGAATTTCGATTCGAGGGGGATTCAAGCTGGGCATTGTTGAGGAGAACATCTGTTGCAAGTTCAGCGTGGGTTCGCGTTCCTTTTTCAGTCTGGCAAATGGATAGAGATGACACAAGTCCAATCGGGAGAAGGATATACCCCGTGATAACCAGGCAAGGACAAGATTCAGTTTGGAGAACGCGAGTGCTTTTGGATAGGGGATACAATGGAAAACCGTTAAAGGAATTTTATCCAATTTCTGTAGTTGCTGATTCTTATTGCGTTCCAACAATAGGCAGGTGTTTCGGCACTTATATTGTTGCCGATACCCTTCACCCTGATTACCCATTCATCAAAGCGTTATTGTACACGAGAACAGAATCGAATGAGAGATCGCTCGGATTATATGAAGTGTATATCGCCGACCTTGATGAAGATGGAGCGCCGGCGCCGCGCGGCACGTTTGTGCGGTTTAAACGGTATAAAGATATTTTTGATGGAGATGAAAAGCTCATTCTCCCTTCCGCAATAACATACAACGACGCTCATGCGATGCGCGTGGAGATTGAAAAAGTCAATGTTTTTCCCAATCCCTATTACGGCGTGAACAGGGCAGAGACCAATAACTCGGAACGGTTTGTCACCTTCAACCACCTTCCGTATCAGGCAATCATCAGGATATTTAACTTAGCGGGGGTGATGGTTAAAACGATACAAAAAAATGATGAGACTCAATTTACCGCCTGGAATCTTAACAACGAAAATAATCTGCCTGTTGCAAGCGGGTTATACATTGCACAGATTGAAATGAGGGATTCTCAAGGTTCTCCGCTCGGCACGAAAGAATTAAAGCTGATGATTGTCCAGGGAGAGCGATTTAGGTAAGAGTAAAACAGCGAATGAGCATCCATTGTACTCCCATATCGAATTGCACGAAGCAATGTATGAGCAGGTCTAAAAACCCTCAGGCTCGGTTCTGCGTCTTCGCAGGACCAACGAACCATAGAATTCGTAACACGGCGAGGACGCAGTGTAGAGAAGGAGTTTTTCTTAGAATCGCCCGTGTTTTCATCCTGATTGCGTTGTTCCTGATCCCGGTTATCGGAATCGCGGGACGAAGCGATAAATCGGGGACTGCTGCTGCGCCGGAATTGGTTCTTCCCGTAGGCGCGTCATCCATCGCTCTTGGCGGAGCGAACTTAGCGTTTATTTCAGGGATTGAAGCGATGTACTGGAATCCGGCAGGAGCCGTACGGGGAGAGCATCGTTACAATGCGACGGTTTCTCACATGAACTATTTCTCGGATATCGGGATAGAGTATGTTGCATTTTCAACTCACGTTGAAGATGTCGCGACACTCGGAGTAAGCGCGAAGGCATTATCGGTGGGAGAGATTCCCGTCACGACGGCGGATTATCCCGATGGCACAGGTGAAATTGCATCGCCATCGTTCATCACGCTGAGCGGCTTGTTTTCGCGAATGGTAACCGATAAGATTTCTTTCGGTGTGGCCGGAAGCTACATCATAGAAAAAATGGAAAAGGTTTCTGCGCAGGGAATTGCTTTCACCGCCGGATTGCAATACTGGGGGTTAGGTGGAATTGATGATTTGAGCCTTGGGGTCGTGGTGAGAAACATAGGACCTGCTCTTCAATATGATGGAGAAGGGTTAGTCTATACAGGAGAGCTTAACGATATGCTTTTCCCGCCTTCACAATATAATGTTGAATCTACATCGGATGATCTTCCTTCAACGATTGAAGTCGGGCTCGGCTACCAAACACAAATCGGGAATGACCTGAACGCAGAGTGGACAGCTGCATTTCAGAATAACAATTTCTCTGCCGACGAGTATAAATCAGGATTGACGATTCGTTTTCTTGACCGGTTTTCGATTCGAGGAGGGTACACGTTCTCTCAAGAAGAAGGAGGACACGAATATCTTTTTGGCTCATCCTTTGGAATCGGGATGAGAACTGCCATCGAGCAGGTGGAGTTGCAATTCGATTATTGTTTTCGTTCTCAAAAATATTTTTCCTATAATCATGTAGTAACGCTTCGATTTGGAATGGAGTAACGACGTCAGGAGATTTCACCAATTGGCGCCATATACTGCCACTGAAAAGGGAGTTATGTAGCGATGGTATCAAACCATCGCTGGAACAATGATAAACGCAAAGAGGGTTCATTCTCAATATAGTTAAAACAACGTTTTATAGACCTACTCGCATGACAGTACGGCATGAGAGGAATGTGGTGATATTATTCAAAGAAAAGCCAATGTTTTCAATAAAAG
>SCUC01000230.1 GCA_004322375.1 Bacteroidota bacterium | reverse complement strand
GGCGCAACAATATCGAGATATCGCATCTCGACAAGCTCGTTGCGGTTGTATCCTGTCAATTCAGCAGAACGAGAGTTTACAAAAGAGAAGAACCCGTTGCTATTTACCGTGTAAATAAAATCAGGAGCAGATTGGAGTAGGCGCTCGTACAGATCGAAGAACGTATTGCCTTCAAACAGAAATGAGCTTGCCTCCGATGCATGTAGCGGGATGACGTTTGCAAGTTGTAACGCATTATTCATGACAGATTCCTTCAATGATAGTTAATAAAATTTACATATCAGATGATGAACGAGAGCGTATTGCTGTGTAACGAGCCTCCGGTCTCCTATCTACACAGAGCGCTCGCTTTAGGTACGCGCGTGACTAGGTCTTACAGCTGTAATTATTCTAATCCAGATAGCACACGGTATTGGAGATTAAAGAATCAAAGAACGTACCAAGAAAGAATCAGCACTGTGAGATAGGAAACTTAATTTTTCTTCAATTATGGATATATTTTTGAAAGCCAATCGGGGTTGCGAAAATTCGTTGTGTTCTATCATGGAACGATTGTTCTAAGAATGAACAGAACTATCAACTTTGCAACTCTCAAGAAAGATTTCGATATTTCCGTTAGTGCAGCAAGCATTACGGAAACAACTATGACTAAAGATGTGCAACAATATCGCGTGTTACTAATAGATGACTCACAAAATATCCGTGTTTTGGTGAAAAAACTATTAAGCAATTATGGATTTCAGAACATTGAGATGGCGGAAAACGGCTTGATCGGACTTCAAAAGATTCAGTCATTCTCACCGGATATAATTTTTTTGGATGGAATAATGCCGGAAATGGATGGATTGACGGTTCTGCGTGAAGTGAAAACACATCATCGTGAAACGGTTGTTATTATTACAACGTCGCTCTCTTCGAAAGAGATGGTGCTGCAATTCAAAGAATCCGGTGCTGATTTTTACTTACTCAAACCATTTGAGGAAAAGAAGTTCTCGGAAGTTATCGAAAAAGCAGTTACACTTGTTGAACAACGAAAACAACAACGACCAGTATGAATTGTGCGCGATGTGCAACCGATAACGATTCGGCAAGAAAATTTTGCAGGTCGTGCGGAGCTCCGTTAGGTTCTCTCTGTGATCGCTGCGGACAGGTGAACAGCCAGATTGATTTGTATTGTGGAACATGCGGGTTCAGCCTTCTGGCAACGGTAACTACCACAGTAGAAAAATCAGGTGGCGGGGTCCGCGGAGGCAACGCTCTACCGAGACAGTACACGGACAGAGAGATTGAGGAGATGCTTGCTCTTCGTAATTCTCTTAAAGAAGAGTCAGAGCGAGCGAAACAGCTTGACCAGAACGAGATAGATTCCCTATTTGCATGAAAGAATCCATTCCGAAAGAGCATAAGCTTCTTCTCGACTCGCTTGAACAATCCAACCTGCTTCCTCACCAGCGTTATCAAGAGAAAAAAAAAGTATTTCAGCAAACTGTAAAAAGTAAAGGGCTGGCGAAAAGCCTTATTGAAATATTTCGCCTGTCAGAAGACGATATAGCGAATGCCATCTGTTCGTCGCTCAATCTGGGGAGAATGTCTATAGCTTCAGAAATTGAAACCGCACCAAAGAATCTTTTTACCGAAGAAGAGATGGTGCGCTTGAGAATTATCCCGATATTTCGGATCGGTTTTGAGCTCACGGTTGCATTTGTTGACCCTCCAACAAGAGAACTCCGCGTTTATCTTCAGCAGCTTACAGGAGTCAAGGTTTTCCCCGTCATAACAACGGTCTCAGATTTTGAGGCTGCTCTCAAAAAGTATCAGGGAGTCCTCGATAGCATCCAGCGCATTCAGTCACAAGTCGAGCTTGAACGTTATGACAAGCAATTTATAAAACCATCTGACCGCGGTTTACGCGTTGTACCCGGGTCGGAAACCTCGATGGCGCAGATGGCAGAGGAAATACTCCTACGGGCAGCAAAGTCGGGCGCCAGCGATATTCACATTGAGCCGATTGAGAAGGAAGTACTTGTCAGGTTCAGGATAGACGGGGTCCTGCATCGGATAGTGGAATTTCCCATAGAGTTTCACGCGGGGTTAATTTCGGTGCTTAAGGGACGGGCGGGAATGGATATTTTTGAACGGGGCGTTCCGCAGGATGGAAGGTTCAGCCTTGCGGTGGCTGACAGGGATTTCGATATTCGCATGAACAGCTTGCCGCTCATCAATGGGGAAAAATTGGTGCTTCGCCTGTTAAGCAAAACTGCAATGATGGTGGATATTGAAAATCTTGGCTTTTCAGAGAGAAACTTGAATCTTTTCCGTTCGTTGCTTCACCTTCCTAACGGTATCATCCTTGTAACAGGTCCCACAGGAAGCGGCAAAACAACAACACTCTATTCAGCGCTGAATGAGATTAAAGGAATAGAGCGAAACATTGTTACGGTGGAAAATCCTGTCGAGTATAAATTGCCATTGATTAGCCAGGTTCAGGTGAACTCGGAGCGGGGCGTTACATTTTCTTCCGCGTTGCGGGCGATTCTCCGGCAGGATCCGAATGTAATCCTCGTTGGAGAAATACGGGACTCCGAAACAGGCATCATCGCGACAGAAGCGGCGTTGACCGGACACCTTGTCCTCAGCACGCTTCATACCAATGACGCCATTGGCGCTGTTCCCCGACTTGTCAATATCGGAGTTTCTTCCTTCTGGGTAAGCGCTTCCGTTATCGGGATTATTGCGCAACGTTTGCTGAGGAGAATTTGCGCAAGGTGTCAAGAAGAATATCTTCCTTCAAAAGAATTGCTGGAATCATTTGGCTTGGCAAATTTGCCGGAAGGTACAACATTATATCGCGGACGTGGCTGCGCATTTTGTAATGGAACCGGATACAAAGGACGGCTCGCCATCCATGAAATTCTTATCATTACTGAGGAACTGCGGGATATTATCTACGGTGAAGTAACAACGACAAAGTTGAAGAATGTAGCTATTGCCAACAACTTCAAGGATATGTATTTCGATGGAATGACAAAAGCGCTAGCGGGAATAACTACGATTGAAGAAGTGCAAAGGGTTACGCGGAGGGTTGTTTAAAAGCAGGGGGGACAGAATCCCCTTACGACACTACGACTATTTAGGGGATTGTTTTCTACGAAGCGTAGAGCATAGTCCCGCAAGACGGAACTTCTACTAACGAACACTGTGTCATTTTAGAAAAATTTTTCGGCGATGGGTATAAAACCCATCGCTGGAACAATGATAAACACAAAGAGGGTTCATTTTCAAAGAAAGTTACATCAACGTTTTATAGATTTACTCCCAATGACATTATCTATATTTCTCTCACTCCTCCAATATCCTCTTTACTACTTCCTGAAACTCAGAAGCGATGATAGGCTTCGTGATGACAGCCCTCGCGCCGGAGAGCAAAAACGATTCGCGGTTTGCATCGGAACCGTTTCCGGTGATAACAAGGACGGGTATTTCACATGTTTTAACGTTCTGCTTTATTGCTTGAATAAGCTCAAACCCGTTCATAGTAGGCATTGCATAGTCCGTGATAATAAGCTGGGGGAGTGTATTTTCCGCCAGGCGGAGACCTTCCGCACCGTTTTCCGCTTGCAGTACGTTGCATGAGGGGAAATTTTTTTGAATGTGGCGTGCGTGAAGTTTCCGTACGCCCAGCTCATCATCTACAATGAGAATTGTTTGTTGCCGTTCGGGGCATAACCTAGGGAACGTGAGGTGAAATGTGGTTCCTTTTCCGGTTGAGCTTTCAACCGAAATTGCGCCTCCGTGCTTCACCATAATTTCATGACAAACAGGCAGACCTATGCCGGAGCCTTTTTCTCCTTTGGTCCCGATTGTTGAATACTTTTCTTCTATTTTGAATAATTTGGGTATAGCAGATTCAGGAATTCCAACGCCGGTATCAGAAATATCTATGATAATGTTCTCATTAGTAATTTCATTTACTGTAACTTGAACCTTTCCATTTTCCGGGGTAAACTTGAGGGCATTTCCAATCAAGTTGGTAAATGCCTGTTGAAGCCATCGCTCGTCTCCTTTTACCATGGTCTGTTGAGGGATCGTGGATGCTAACGCGATTCCCTTTTGCTTCGCAACGCCAAGAAGCGCTATGACGGCGTTGTAGGCAATTTCATGGAGATCACATGGTTTCTTTTCCATTCGCGCTTGCCCTGAATCTAATCGCGTGAAATCAAGCAAATCATTGACAAGCTTAAGCTGGGAACGTGCAGAATCCCTGATATAGGTAAGGTATTCACGATGCTCTTCGGGGGATAAAGTCTCTTGTTCTTCCAGTAGAAGGTCGCAGAAGCCTAAAATGCTGGTAAAGGGGGAACGAAGATCATGAGCAATGATAGAGCACATTTTATTTTTCTGCGCATGGAGTTCGCGTAGCGCTTTTTCCGACGCTTTCAATGCGCTCAAATAATGCTGAACCTGTTCTTCGATGGCTTTTTTCGCGGTGATATCTTCGATGATGCCTTCGTACATGACAATGTTGCCATTGCCGTCAGTTACCGAGCGCGAATGCTCCAGTACGGTGATAACCCGACCGTCCTTTCGTTTCAGCTTCAGTTCAATATTCCGACAACGACCTTTTGTCGCGAGGAGAAGAGAGAGCCGCTCCCGGTCTTCATGGTCAACGTATAATTCTGAAAGATTGAGATGACGAAGCTCTTCAATATTTTTGTAGCCAAGAAGACGCAATAATGCAGGATTCGCCGAGATGATTGTTCCATCAACCGAACTTTGAAACATTCCCTGCACGGCATGTTCAAACATGTTTTTATACTCTTGTTGAATATTGTGAAGTTTTTCTTCCGCTTCTTTTTTATCGGAAATATCCCGGGCGATTGCTTCGAAGCCAAGAGTAGTATGATGGTGGTGAACAACGACTTTTTGTCCAATCCACACTCTTTTCCCCGACTTTGTTATGATAGGAAACTCAAAATAGGTAATTTCAGGGCCGCGGAATGCCTGATGCACATAATGCTTTTTCACCACGTGGATATAGTCTGGGTCAACGAGTTCAAGATAGTGCATGTTCAGCAACTCTTCGCGGCTGAATTCTGTTAATTCGATCGAACGCTCGTTCACAAATGAAAACATTCCGCTATGATCTACGGTGTACATTAAATCAGGAGCATTAAGGACAAGCGTTTCGAAGAAAGTTTTTTCACCGAAATACAAGGGTTGCATTCCCGGTCTATTTTTGACGGGCAATGATAAGACGTTGATTGAGCGAGCAGTCGCGTTCATGCCGTGTTCTTTCTACAAGTGCAAAGAAATTAAATGATTTAGAATCAGACTCCTTTATAAGAATTCAAAATATATACCGTGAAAAACCTATACCTCAAGGCAATTTAAATTCCTTGAAAAGAGATTGGAAATAAGAATATTTACTCTGTTTTATAAATCCAGTTGTTTCTTCTATGTATTATTATCGAACAGTGTTCTGGAACGGAACAATAGTAAACCTCCCCCTGTTTCATAAAAATTAAGTATATTATAGTTTCAGTAATAAGAATTTGTTCCTTTTCTATGCAAAATCAAGAAATTAACTCAACGGCACAACGACCTACTTTTCAATATGACCCTAATAATCCATTGGTAGTTGGGGGGCAGGCGGTAATCGAAGGGGTCATGATGCGTGCGCCGGGACGCATCGCTACAGCAGTTCGCCGGGCGAATGGCGATATTGTTGTTAAAAAACAAGAATACCGCTCGCTCGGGGAGAAGTACCCGTTGCTGAAACTTCCGATACTGCGGGGTGCCATAGGGTTAATCGAGATGATGTTTATCGGGATTGAAACCTTGAATTTTTCAGCGGAAGTTGCCATGCAGGACGCGGAAGCCGAAGAAGCAAAAAAGAATGGCAAAGCGAAAAAGAAAGAGCCGGCTTCAAAATTTAAGCTTGCCCTTATGGTGTTGTTTTCGCTGACGTTGGGCATCGGGATTTTTTTTGTCGGTCCGTTATTTGTCACAACCAAACTCTTTGATGTGGAGCAAGAACCGTTCTGGTTTAATCTTACTTCCGGCATCATTCGCATCACTATTTTAATCGGGTACATGGCGGCAATCGCATTAATGAATGACGTCAAACGGCTGTTTCAATATCATGGAGCAGAGCATAAGCTCGTGTTTACGTTCGAGCAGCAAGCTGACTTAGTTCCAGCAGTAGCAAAAAATTATACAAGGTTTCACCCGCGATGCGGAACGAGCTTTGTCCTCATCGTTATGCTTGTTGCTATTCTGTTATTCGCAGTGTTCGATACGGTATTGATTCAATGGCTGGGAAAACTTTCGCTTGCTACCCGCATTCTCACTCACATTCCTCTTATTCCTTTTGTCGGGGGTGTTTCATACGAATTTATCCGTTGGTCAGCGAAACGAAGCGAGACAACAGTCGGGAAAATACTTGTCGCGCCGGGACTTTGGCTTCAACGCATTACGACGAACGAGCCAGACTTAAGCCAGCTTGAAGTTGCAACAGTTGCCATTAAGTGCGCTCTTGGCATTGAACCTGAACAGCCTGTGACGCATGTACAACATGCTTCCGATCTTGCTGTTTCTCATTCGTAAGAAAGGTATTCATGTTTGAGCGTTTAGAACAACTTGCCGCGCGTTATGACGAAGTGACCCACTTACTTTCTGATCCTGCGATCATCAACAATCAGGAGCGGTACCGCGAACTCAGTAAGGAACATAGCGAACTTTCTCCGCTTGTCCAGGCTTACGAAAAGTATAAGAAAACAAAAAACGACGCGCAGAATCTTCGCGAGCTTGTCGGTTCTTCGGATGACGCTGAGATGCGAGAGCTTGCCGCTGTAGAATTACAGGAGGCAGAGAATGCTCTTATCAGGTTAGAAGATGAGTTAAAAGCCCTGCTAATCCCCAAAGACCCGAATGACGATAAAGATTGCATTTTGGAAATCCGCGCAGGCACGGGGGGCGAGGAAGCCGCATTATTCGCAGCAGATTTGTTCCGCATGTACACGCGGTTCGCCGAGCGTTCCGGATGGAAGGCGGAACTGATGGATTGGAACGATACGGGACTTGGCGGATTTAAGGAAGTAGTTTTTGCGATGCGGGGGAAGCATGCTTACGGTATGTTAAAATTTGAAAGCGGCGTTCACCGCGTGCAGCGCGTACCTGATACGGAAGCGCAAGGGCGGGTGCATACTTCCGCGGCGACTGTTGCCGTGCTGCCGGAAGTGGAGGACGTGGAGGTTGACATTAATCCCGCGGATTTACAATTCGATACATACCGAGCAGGAGGTAAAGGAGGACAGAACGTCAACAAGGTAGAAACGGCAGTGCGTATTACGCACAGACCTTCGGGAATAGTTGTTGCGTGCCAACAAGAGCGTTCGCAGTTTCAAAACCGCGAGCGGGCGATGAAAATGCTGCGGGCAAAGCTTTATGAGCAAGGATTAAAAGAACAAACCGAAGCGATTACTGCACAGCGCCGCTCGATGGTGAAAAGCGGAGACCGGAGCGATAAAATCCGCACGTACAACTTTCCCCAGAACCGAATGACGGATCATCGGATCGGTTTGACTTTGTACAACCTTAATGAAATCATAGACGGTAAACTAGAAGACGTTATCGAGGCGCTCACCATGGCAGATAGAGCGGAGAAGCTGCAGGCGAGCGAGACGTAGATATGAGATGTGGGATATGGGATATGTGCATCAAAATAAAATGCAAAAGAAGAATCTACAACCTCACAACCGTTATCGAAAAAAAAGATTGCTACGTCGGGCTTTGTCCAGAGTTTGATATTGCAAGCCAGCTCAAGTCTGTAGAAGAAACGCGATAGAAATACAAGAAGTCGTTAGTTATTTTTGATTAAGCTTCTGAACGGGGGGTAGAAGAACGGTTTTACATAGGCTCACGCTAAGCCGCAAAGGTATTCATTACGTCTAATATCCAGTATCAAGCATCCAGCATCAAATCTTACCACCTACCATCTTCTACCAAGTGCCTACTTCCTAAATTCAAAAGAAACTACAATTTTGTTATTAAACAAAATCGTG
>SCUC01000025.1 GCA_004322375.1 Bacteroidota bacterium | reverse complement strand
CATGGATGGCGATGGAATATATAAATACAATCCGCACCCTCCGAAATTCAGGCATATCAAAAAAGAAGAACGTTCATCAAATACGTTAAGCGGAAATTTCCTCAGAGCAATCATCGAGGATAGCAGGAATCGCGTTTTGATTGGGACGTATGAGCATGGACTAACGCTCTGGGATAAGACTTCAAACCGGTTTACCCAATACTTATCGGAGAGTCAAGAAAACCACGGACAAGGGAAAGGGGTAACGGTCAACGCAATTTGCTTCGACAAGAATAACACAATGTGGGCGGGAACATCCTACGGGTTGCTGAAATTTAATGAGACTCGCCGCGAATTCAACCGTATCATGCCTAATGAATTTTATGGCTCCCCGGAAGTCAAGGCAATATGCCAATCTCGTTCGGGAGTATTGTGGTTCAGTACGCAATCTGAGTTGTTTTCGTTTGACCCTGCGACCGGTGAATTCGAGAATATGAGCCTTACTGCGGAACGGTGTCCCGGTATAAAAAGCGCTTCTGTGCGATGTATCTTCGAAGATACACAGGGTATTCTCTGGCTTGGAACGTATGATGGGGGTATTAACCGGTTCGACCCGCGATCCCGAACCTGCACAACCTTTACGCATAAGAAAGATGCACCAACATCGTTAAGTCATAACATAGTGAATGTCATCATCCGAAGCGAGAATAACAGCATCTGGATAGGCACCGAGCATGGTCTGAACAAATTTGATCCCAACACCGGCAATTTTATAAAATACTTTGAAGAAGATGGTTTATCCAGCGCGTTCATCTATGGCATTCTTGAAGATGCAAACAATAATCTCTGGATTAGCACGAACAAGGGTATCACCTGTTTTAATCCGGTCACTACTACCTTTCGTAACTATGGACTCGAAGATGGATTGCAGTCAACCGAGTTTAACAGCGGGGCATTCTATAAAAATTCTAGAGGAGAGATGTACTTTGGCGGCATTAATGGATTCAATATTTTTCATCCGGATTCCATCAGGGATAACCCCAACATCCCCCAACTTTCGTTCACAGGTATGAAAAAGCTTGATTCGCCTGTCCTGATGAATGGAGAGATTTCCGGGCTTTCTCATGTTACATTTAGTTATGAAGAAGATATTTTTTCATTGCGATTTGTCGCGCTGGAGTACAGCAACCCGGAAAAAAATCAATACGCGTATTGGCTTGAAGGATTTGAAAACAATTGGATTTACTGCGGGACGAAACGCGAGGTACGTTACACGCATCTTGACGCAGGCGAATATATTTTTCATGTGAAGGGTTCCAACAACGATGGAGTTTGGAACGAGCGCGGAATTTCTCTTAAAGTAATTGTCGTGCCCCCATTTTGGAAAACCTGGTGGTTCTTGAGCATTTCAGCAATCGCTGCGCTGTTCTCCCTTGGTGGAACGATACGATATTTTGAGCTTCGAAAAGTACGCTTACAGCTTGAGAAAATTGAACGGGAGCGCGCGATGGAACGGGAACGCGCCCGAATTTCCGAAGACATGCACGATGAGATCGGCGCGAACTTGACAAAAATCGCTATCATGAGCGAGATTGCGCGCAGGGATATTAACAATAGCGGCGCGATGGAACAACACTTGCAAAAAATTTCCAACACTGCTCGCGATGTTGTAGATAGCATCAGTGAAATAGTGTGGGCAATAAATCCAAAGAATGACCGGTTAGACAATTTGGTTTCGTTCATCCGTGAGTACGCATCGGGATTTTTTGAAGTAACGGAAATTCAATGCAGGTTCATTATCCCGGATTCGATTCCTGAATTGCCTCTCTCCGGCGAACACCGGCGTAACATCCTGCTTGTCGTAAAAGAAGCGTTAACAAACGCGGCAAAACATTCTCATGCTACAGTTGTACAGCTACAGTTTATTCTTGACCAAAAAACACTCTCTATTGTAATACAAGATAACGGAACAGGTTTTTCTTCTGAAAACGCCTCAGCTTTCGGAAATGGCTTATTTAATATGAAAAAACGCACTGTAGCAATCAATGGCGCCTTCGAGATAGTCTCTGAAAAAAATTATGGAACCAAAATCACTATCGCCTTCAACATCTAAGATACTTGTACCAATTAACAAATTAACAAATTAACCAGTTAACCAACTCACCACTCACCAACGAAATACTACGTTTGGGTGATTGACTTACACCGATAAATCCCTTATTTTATGAACATGCCCATCACAGTTGCTATAGTAGAAGATAATAAAGTTATAAGAGAAGGATTATCCGTTTTAATTAACGGTTCTGATGGATTTTCATGCGTAGCAACCTATCCCACGGCAGAAGCGGCAATTAAGAATATAGACAAAGATGCGCCCGACATCATTTTAATGGATATACAATTACCGGGGATGTCCGGCATCGAATGTGTTCGAAAGCTCAAAGCTACCAATCCTTCCATTCAGATAATGATGCAAACCATCTATGAAGATGATGAAAGGATTTACGATTCTCTTGTCTCAGGCGCCAGCGGATACATTTTGAAGAAAACTCCTCCATCAAAGCTGTTGGAAGCCATTCAAGATTTGCATAACGGCGGATCCCCAATGTCCAGCCAGATAGCGCGGAAAGTGGTTCAAGCATTCCAAAAAATGAATTCCGTTACTAATGAAACGGAAAACCTCTCCCCGCGCGAAAACGAAATTCTTTCCTACCTTGCCAAAGGCTACCGTTACAAAGAAATTGCCGATATCCTCTTTATTAGTATAGAAACGGTACGCACACACCTTCGCAATATTTACGAAAAGCTTCAAGTCCGCTCGCGAACGGAAGCGGTGTTGAAATATCTAAAGAAATAAGCAGGTTTGAGGTTTGCTGCCTCAATTTTTATGTTTCAGGATTCATGTTTCAGGCAGCAAGCACGTGAACCAACAGTACATCCACCTTTCTATCTCTGCAAATTATTTATGTTATAACGGTGATAATTTGCAAAAACGTGTAAGTTATTGATTGATTTATACTTGTGGATGACACATAAACTAAAAACAAGAACGTGATGTATTTAATTCAGCAAATTGTTAGAGACTATCGTTTTTGTTATAATGTCATTTTGCAAGGGCATAAATGACTTGACAATTTTATGCGAACACTACAACGTTACTTTGCATAATCTGTCATAGTAATGAAGCTGTAGGTACTAAAACGAACCTAAAAGTGTATGAATAGTTCGCAATCGAAATTTCAAAAGAAAGGTAATCTCATCCATTAAACTTTAGCATTTACGAAAATATCACCTAACAAAAGACGTTTATGAACAAAAAGTGAAGGATAGAAAAATACTGAGTTAAAATCACATTACAAATCGTGATGCTTACTTATGATAACTAAAATTATGCCAATATATTATGTCAGTATGTAAATTGTGTGAACAAGTAAAACCGCTCATTTCTACTTCACACATTATACCTGATTGGATGTATAACCGGTTATATACTGGAAATCACAAACTACATAAGTTTCAACCTAGCAAATTCGTTTCTGGTGAAAAGCACATTGTTATGCCATCAAACAGTGAATATGAAGGAGGGTTGCTTTGTGGAAAGTGCGATAATAATATTATTGGACTACTCGAGAACTATGGAAAAACGTTTTTGAAGGAGAAAGGCTACAGCAAGAAAAAATGCCACGATTACTAAATTTTGAAACACCTGAGGGAATCAGATTTACCCATGTTAAGAACCTTGATTATAAAAAGTTTAAGCTTTTTTTATTATCCATTCTTTGGAAAGCCAGTATATCAAAGCGAACTTTCTTTAAAGATGTCAAACTAGGTCCACATGAAAGAGTTATAGCAAAAACGATTCTTACTGGTAATCCTGGAGCATTAGAAGATTATCCAATACTTTTTTTTACATATTTGAATGACCGCTCTGCACCAAGCAACTTGATTGCAGAACCTGGAATTATTAAAAACTCACAAGGTACTAAATATATTGTCATTATTGCAGGCTTTACATTTGTATTTCATATATCTCGCCATGACCTCTCACCCAATGTTTTAGAAAGTACAATTACTCCCGAGGGGGAGTTGAAAATTTTTCACATTCCATTGGGGATGAGCTGGCGTTTAATAATGAGTTACTTTGGAATAAAACCTATAAAATAAGTTGATATTAGAATTTTCGTTAAGACTGTACATAATCATATTGCATGCTTTTTCTGGAGTGAAATAAAATTTTCCCCTGCTCCTCCACTCCCCTGCCCCTCAGCACCCCCATCCCTCAGCACCCTCTCCCTTTTTTGTTCTTCCCAATCCACTTTTCTATATTATTCCTTGATTATTATGGTATGCTAACCGCAATCACAGATGCACTTCAACCGCCGCTCTTTCATTAAAACAACAACGGGCGCAGCATTGGCTGCATCGTTGCCGCTTGATTCTTTCACCTTCATTCAATCGTCTCAGGCAAACATTCGCAAGCCGATTGTCGTCGTTCTTTCAGAGCCTTCGTTTCCTGCCGGAGAAATTTCTCTCCCTGAACATACTATCCTGAGCAGCCAGCTAACGGATTTTGAAGTCCGGTTTATCACCGCTCAACAATTGAAAGAGCAGCTTCTTACCACGCCTGTTGATGTTTTTATCAACCCCTACGGGTCTCAATTCCCCAAAGAATCTTGGGGAACATTATTTAAATACTTAAAAGCAGGCGGCAACTGGCTTAATCTTGGCGGTGTACCCTTTTCCGTTCCGGTTGTGAAGAAAGGAAACGAATGGCAAAAAGAAATCCCGCAAGTAGCATATCATAAAAAGCTGGGCATCACCCAATCGTTTCCCGTAGAAACGAAAGAACTGAAGATAGAAGGCGCCATTGCTAAGGAAATTCAACTGGAACAGGTATATGAATTGTACTGCCGCTTCACTGAGACGAGAGATTTTCCTAACGAAGATGGTCCCGCGGGAGCCCGCGATGCCAGCATACATGCCATTGCGTACTGTTTATCGGATGAAAACAGGAAAATCGCAGCCTCCATCATCCAGATAGATAGAATGCAGGGGGATTATGCCGGCGGACGATGGATACTTGCAAACTTCAAAGGCAAGATTACTCCGGGAGGAATCCGAAAGCTCATTGAGCGAACCGTACAAAGCTCGTCCAGTCTTACCGTGCGTACGTCTTTTGCCTGCTACAACGCCGGTGAAGTTCCATCGTTGACAATTCAATTCAGAAAGCCGAAGGGCAATGTAGAAAATATTCTTGTCCAGGATTGTGTAATAGAAATCTTGAACGAAAACAAAAAAGTTATCGAACAATCGAAAATCAGGTTAGAGGGAAAAGGTTCCGTCGCAACAGGCTACTTGAATTTAAAAAAGCAATCGCTCGCTCCCGGCTTGTACATGGTAACGGCAACTCAACAATACAGATTGCAAAACACGACGCTGAATGGTTCTATCACTCATACAACAGGATTTTGGATATTCGACAAAAAGTTGTTGGAAGGCGGGAAGCCGTTCACAACCAACGAAACCTATCTTCTTCGCGACAACGAGCCGTACCCCGTAACGGGAACATCCTACATGGGCTCGGACGTGCATCGAAAATTTTTGTTCGAGCCGAACCCGTTTTTATGGAATAACGATTTTGCGGAGATGAAATCTGCAGGCATTAACATGGTGCGAACCGGAATCTGGACGGCATGGAAAAATTATATGCTCGATGTCGGCGTATCTAATGAAGTCGCGCTGCGCGCACTGGATGCTTTTCTTCTTACGGCAAGGAAATATGATATTCCCGTCATCTTTACGTTTTTCGCGTTTCTGCCGGAAATGTGGGGTGGAGAAAACCCGTATCTCGACCCGCGCTCAGTCAACGCACAAAAAGAATTTATCACCGCCTTTTCCCATAGGTACAAAAATGTCAATGACATTATTTGGGATTTTATTAACGAGCCGTCATTTTGCAACCCCCAGCAGCTATGGACATGCCGCCCGAATTACGACAAGTATGAAATGGAGGCTTGGGTAAACTGGCTCAAGAAAAAATACCCTGCAGAAACAGACGAACAATTTACATCAAATCTATCGAGACTATACCGGTGCTTGCCCGATGAAGCGTTAAGCTTGCCAAAGCTTGAGGAATTTGCCGACGCGAATATTTTCAATGAATCATGTCCCGTCAAAGTAATTGATTATCGTTTATTCGCGCAAGAAATGTTCGTCGAATGGACAAGGGAAATGACGAAAGCGATTCGCAGCAACGACAACCCGTTGCAGCTTATCACTGTCGGGCAGGATGAGGGCGGAACATACGAACGACCGGGACCCCACTTTTACAATGAAGCCGTTGATTTCACCTGTCTCCACAATTGGTGGTACAACGGCGATTTGCTATGGGATAGCATCATGACAAAAGCGCCCGGCAAGCCGAGCCTTGTTGAAGAAACCGGCGTTATGTTTTACGAGAAGATGGACGGCAGCGCCTGGCGAACTGAGCAAGAGGTTGCCCGGTTGCTTGAACGTAAGCTCGCCTTGTCTTTTGCTGCCGGCGGCGCGGGCTTTATCGAATGGATTTGGAATACCAATCCTTACATGAAATCGGATAATGAAGCGGCTATCGGGCTGCATCGTGTGGATGGAACGAGCAAGCCGGAATTCGATTGTGTAACAACATATGCGAAGTTCTTTAACAAGAATAAACATTTAATGACAGGAAGAGTTGATGAAAATGTTGTCATGGTCATTCCTCATTCACAAATGTTCTCAACGAGAAATTTCGCAACGGAAGCAACTCAAAAATGTGTGCGGGCGATGCTGTATCATTGCCGCGTTCCTGCGCGCGCCGTCTCGGAATATAAGCTTCACACGCTCAAAACACAGCCAAAGTTGTTTATTGTTCCTTCTCCTCGTACCTTACATGAGCGGGCGTGGTCAACGCTCATGCAATATGCGGAAGAAGGAGCAACCATTCTCATCAGTGGAATTATTGATACCGATGACCACTGGCTTCCGGTTGAGCGTGCCCGGCAGCTCGGATTCAAGGCAAGTATTCGTCCCATAAATCAAACCGAATTTTTAAAGATAGGCGAAACGGATATTCAGATACGCTTCAATGGCGAAAAACTTCAACGAATCGAAAAAGCGGTGATTGATACTGATTCTGAGATCATCGTTCAAATAAAAAAGGGGTTAGGCGCTATTCTCTGGTCTCCGCTGCCTGTAGAACTATCGGAAGGTGTGGAGGCAACCATTGCATATTATAAATTTGCTCTGAAGCTCACTGGAATTTCAGAAGCCGTTGCAACAGAGACACAAGATACGTCAATACTCATTCTTCCGACATTTTTTTCTGATAGTATTTTATATACGTTAATTTCAGAATCAGACCGGGATTCCGAGATTACAATCAAACAACACAATGGTAACAATCAGCTACGCCTTCATGTTCTTGCTCAACAAACTTCGCTCTATGTTGTGCGTCGCTCTGACGGAACAATAATCTCACAACTACCTAATAATTAATGCCAAACCATGAATAGAAGAACCTTTATCAAAACCACGTCTCTTGCCGGCATCGCGACAACACTCTTACCCGACGCACATCTCACATCGCAAATCGCACATCGCAAATCTCCTTTAGTCATTAACACATGGGATTACAAGCGCATCGTTCCTGAAACAGCATATAACACAATAGTAGCTGGCGGCTCAGTCATTGATGCGGTTGAACAAGCAGTGCGTATTCCTGAAACAGACCCTGAAATAACAAGTGTCGGCATCGGCGGCTACCCCGACCGCGACGGAAACGTAACTCTTGATGCTTCTATCATGGATGGAGAAGGAAACTGCGGCTCGGTGATGTTCCTTGAACATATTAGCCACCCCATTTCTGTCGCGCGCAAGGTCATGGAAAAAACCGAGCATGTCTATCTTGCAGGCGAGGGCGCGATGCAATTCGCCCTTGAAAATGGATTCACAAAAGAAGACTTTCTCTCTCCCGCGGCTCAAAAAGCATATCAAGAATGGCTGCAACAATCAAACTATAAACGAGCGAAAACCGATGAAGGCAACCACGATACCATTGGCTTGATTGCGATGGATACCAATGGCAACATGGCGGGAGCATGCAGCACAAGCGGACTGGCATGGAAAATTCGCGGCCGTGTCGGCGATTCTCCTATCATCGGTGCGGGGTTATATGTTGATAACGAAGTAGGCGCGGCGACCGCTACGGGTATTGGCGAGGCAGTTGTGAAAGTGTGCGGCAGCTTCTTAATTGTCGAGCTGATGCGGCAGGGAAAATCTCCGCAAGAAGCCTGTCAGCTTGCGCTTGAACGAATTCTCCACAAGCAGCCCAAATACAAATCCGACGAAGGCTTTCTTGTCGGTTTCTGCGCGTTCAATAAAGATGGCAAGTATGGCGGCATGAGCTATAAAAAGGGATTCGAGTATTCTGTTTATACCGATGGAAAGTATGAGGTAGTAAAGGCGGAGAGTTTGGTGAAGTAGAACAGCTATGACAACTTCTGATAAAAACAACTTAAAAAAAAATTGATGCAGGCGTCAAAATCGCAATCACTGACGCGGTTGAACGACAACGCTGCTGATTTCAAGCCCCGTATAACAGGGCTAGCCCGCTTCAACGGGCTTGTAAAATATGTAGCATAGTCATTTATGGCTATGCGATGTGTAAAGTTTGCAACACATTCAATCAATAACTATCATTATGGGTAAAACATTTCATAAACTCTTCTATCATGTCGTTTGGTCAACGTACCTTCGTGAACCAATTATAACGGAAGATATTGAAAAAGCGTTATATCCTTACATTGCAATCAAAGCAAACCAATACAATTCTAAATTATTAGGCATCGGGGGAATAGAGAATCATATACATCTTGCGATTACCATACCACCAGCTGAGTCAGTTGGCGACATTGTGGGGAAGTTGAAAGGCAGCAGTTCCCATCATCTTAATAAAGATTTAGCAATAACAGAAAATTTTGCATGGCAGGATGGCTACGGCGTGTCGTCATTTGCTGAAAAAGATTTGTATTCTGTATTGAATTATATTCACAATCAGAAAAAACACCATCGAGAGAAAAACCTAAATCTGGCAATGGAAACCTCTGATGGGGAATAATATTTTCAATCTCCACGTTGCTGTAAACGACAACGCTGCTGATTTCAAGCCCCGTATAACAGGGCTAGCCCGCTTCAGCGGGCTTGTAAAATATGTAGCATAGTCATTTATGGCTATGCGATGCAGCTAATGCGACACATTTTGATGTAATATGTCCAACATCCATCTCGAAATCCCACTCGATTCTATCCAATCCGCAATCGCGGCGCAAGCGGGTGGTGCGACAAGAGTTGAGCTATGCGCAGATTTGCAATCAGGCGGCATAACGCCAAGCGCGGGGATGATTGCCTTAGCGCGAAAAGTTCTTACCATCAAATTGCACGTAATGATTCGTCCGCGGGGCGGCAATTTTTGCTATTCAAGTGAAGAATTTGAAGTGATGAAACGCGACATCGTAGCTGCAAAAGAATTTGACGCGGATGGAGTTGTGTTTGGAATTCTTACCGGAAGTAACAATGTTGATATTGAAAGAACAAAAGAACTTGTTGCTCTTGCAAAGCCGCTCAGCGTTACATTCCATCGCGCCTTTGACCCGACCGCAGAGCCGTTTAAAGCAATGGAAGAAATTATCAATCTTGGTATTGAACGTATTCTCACATCCGGTCAGAAGCAAACGGCTATGGAAGGGCTTCCTCTGATTAAGGGCTTAGTGAAAGCTTCAAAAGAAAGAATCATCATCATGCCCGCAAGCGGAATCAATGCTAAAAACGTTCAAACAATTTTGAATGAAACCGGTGTATCCGAGTTACATAGTGGAACATCAGTTGCTGATACTATCGAATACCCCGAAGAAGGGTTGTTTAATGCCAGAAGACAAATCGTTAATGAGCACAAAGTACGTCAATTAGTAGAAACAATCCGCCGCAGATAACACGGAATAAAATACAGATGCACACGGATTGGTAAATAAATCTGTGAGCATCTGCGCCGGTTTCGCGTTATCTGTGGTTAATTTTATGACTCCTAAAGTATATAACGCCTCCTCCTCAGTCGAAACCTATGAGCTTTCTCGAAGCAAGCATGCTTCATTATATCCCCCGGCAGAAAAAATTAATGTCATTGAAGTAGAAAATTTTCCCTTGCTCGGAAGGCTGACAGCGCTTCGCTTTATCGAGTGGGCACAAAAAAATCCAGGAGGGGTTATTTCATTGCCGACGGGAAAAACACCTGAACATTTTATCAAGTGGGTGCGTCATATTCTTTCCGCGTGGAAGACCAAAGAAACTCAACAGATGTTGGATGTCTATGGAATCAATCCATCTCAAAAACCGGAGATGCGCTCACTCTCATTCGTTCAGATTGATGAATTTTATCCTATAAATAGCTCTCAACATAATAGCTTTTATCATTATGTGAACGAAATGTATATCGAAGGATTCGGGCTTTCGCTGGAAAAGGCGCGACTGATAGATACAACTTCGCTGGGGCTTCCTCCCGGGATGACAATGAAAGAGGTCTTCCCGGAAAATCTTGTTGACCTCACCCTCCGTATCAGAAAAACCACAAGCGAGCTTGAACGGCTACAAAAAAACGTCATCAACCGGGTGGACGAATTTTGTATGGAATATGAAGCAGCCATTCGCGAGATGGGCGGTATCGGCTTCTTCCTTGGAGGAATCGGTCCCGATGGGCATATCGCGTTCAATGTTCGCGGCTCAAGCTTTTACTCGGTAACACGTCTAACAGGAACGAATTACGAAACTCAGGCTGCTGCTGCAACCGATCTCGGCGGCATGGAAATTTCGCGCAATCACCTCGTTATTACGATTGGTCTCTCAACGATAACATATAACCCGACATGCACGGCAATCATCATGGCATCGGGAGACGCAAAAGCGAACGTCGTTGCTCATGCGATACAGCGTGAAAAAAATCCTCAATATCCCGCTTCCGTTCTACAAGAGCTGGAACATGCGCGTTTTTACCTGACGGGTGGAGCTGCATCAGAACTGGTTGAAAGAAAATATTACGATGTTTCTTCCTCGCAATCCTATAGCGATGAACTGATGGATGAGGCGATAATTACCCTCTCCTTGAGATTACGCAAGCCTCTTCTCTCATTAACGTTGGAAGATTTTTCATCAGATAATTTTACTTCTCTGCTCATATCAAAAACCGGAACACAGGGTACAGAAATTGCCCTGAATGCGCATCACCGCATCATCGCAAAGATTGAAAAAGGATTGCAGCATGTTTCCGGCACAACCTTTCTGCACACCGAGCCTCACCATGACGATATCATGCTCGGTTACCTTGCTCATCTGTATCATCTGGTTCGGGATGCGACTAATCTCCATTATTTCGCGAATCTCACGTCGGGTTTTACGGCAGTCACAAACGCGTACGTGGTATCAACGCTTGTCGCGTTAGAAACGTACATTAATGACCGCGAGATGCAATTTCAATTCATTGAAGGATATTTCAAACCGGACAATATCACGGGAAGAATGGCGGATGTGTATCTTTATCTCGATGGGATCGCATCAAAAAACGAGGAGCGGATTCGTCGCGCAGAAGCATACCGGCTTCTCAGAAACCTCGTTGAAGTATATCATATTAACGATAACGCAACGCTCCCTTCCCGCATTCTCCAGCTACGCGACTACTTCAATGCTCAGTATCCCGGCGCAAAAGACCCGCAGGACATTCAAACGTTAAAAGGAACATTTCGCGAATTTGAAGTCGAATTGTTATGGGCGTATTTCGGCATCGAAACATCGTCAATTCGTCCTTTACGCCTTGGCTTTTACACGGGAGATATTTTTACCGCTGAACCGGAAATACATCGCGACGCCCTGCCGATTTTTGAGTACATGAAGGAAATCCAACCTGACGTCGTCAGCGTCGCGTTCGACCCGGAGGGAAGCGGACCCGACACGCACTATAAAGCATTGCAAGCGGTTGCAGGCGCTCTAAAAATGTATCGTGAACACGATACAACAAAAGGCGTCCGTATATGGGGATACAGGAATGTCTGGTATCGCTTCAAGCCGGCGGAAGCGAATTTGTTCGTGCCTGTTTCACTGAACTCACTTTCCATGCTGCACACGGCTTTTATGAACTGCTTTGGCTCGCAGCGGGCAGCGTCGTTTCCCAGCTACGAGCATGATGGACCATTTTCAGAGCTTGCCCAGAAAATACAGGTCGAGCAATATGAGATGTTAAAAACCTGCCTCGGTAATGATTTCTTTTTAAGGAACTCTCACCCACGCCTGCGCGCCGCGAGAGGGTTTATTTTTTTGAAGGAAATGGAGCTTGAAGAATTCTTCGGGAAAGTACGAGAGTTGAAAAAAAGAACAGAAGCCAAAGAATTTTAGATTTTGGAATTTCGATTTTAGATTGGAGTATCGTTTGAATATCAATATAAAATCCAAAATCTAAATTCTAAAATTGAACATGTTTTTCACCACAAACCACACGTTCGCGGGTCGTTCTGCAAGTCTGCGCACATACCAGGGAAACCAGAACGTGCCGTAGCTGATAAGGTCCCGAACCTTATATCCTTCTCTTGCCAACCTCAGTTGCTCTTCCATGTTAATTCCATACAGCATCTGAAATTCAAAATCGGTTTTCTCTAATTGTAACCGATCTGCTTCTTCAATAATCCGTTTATGTAATATCGTGTCGTGAGTAGCAATGCCGGCATACACACCGTTTGTTCTAACATTTTCAAGCATGATTTTTGAAAGCTTGAAATAATTAGCATCATTATCCACTTTCCTGGGAAATGCGAGTGTCGCGGGTTCTTTATACGCGCCCTTGACTAGCCGAATCGCAGGTGAAAGGGGAAGCAGCTCTTTCAAATCGTTTTCCGTTCTGTAAAGGTAGGATTGCAAGCAAATCCCGACGTTGGAATAGCTTTGCTTGATATTCTTAAAGACTGCAAGAGTTCTATCAACATACTGGCTTTGCTCAATATCAATCCATACCATGTTGCCGTATAATTTCGCATCTCCGACTATTCTTGATAGGGTATTCATGCACAATTGCTCGCTCAAATCCAGTCCCAATTGAGTGAGCTTAACGGAAACATACGTGTCAATTGTTCGTTCCGAAATTTGCTTCAACGTATCACAATAATGCTCAGCAACGCGCTTTGCTTCCGCTTCTTCCGCGATATTCTCTCCTAGATGAGTAACGATGGTATTCACCGCTTGTGCTTTCAATTGCTCAGCAGCGTTCAGGGCATCATCAAGCTCTTCCCCCGGCATAAATTTTGAGACAGCCCGGCGGATAAATTTATACTTGGGCAACGTCTGCCGTAGTGTTTGATTTTGTGAAACCCAGAGAAGGGCTGTGCGCGAAAGACTCATCGTTAAATTTTAGATATTAGAATTAGATTTTAGATTAACAAGTAGCTATTGGCAATTCACCAAATTCAATCCATCTTCTCCTTTACACCCGCAACCCTCAGCAAGGCTACACCGTGGTACGGCGCTTCAGTTTGAAAAGAATTCTCAAACACGCCAATATCCTTTTGCCTCCAAACATCCCGCACGCTAAACTTGCCGGTGATTCCAATATCGGCAGCGTTCAAGGTAATTGTTGTTTTATCCTTCTTTTCCCAATCAAAATAATCGGGCGGCGATTTCCGTTCACGCGTATCCACATAAAATAATCCGACAGCTTTCGAGCCGTCTTCGAGTTCCTTCACCCAGATTTGCTTGCCATCCTGCTCGTAAATTCTGCTTGCCTGCTTGCCGAGAGGGTCTTGATTGATTTCAATGACCTCGTCATTCGTGAGCAGGTTGAGCGTGAAGTCATCCATCCTGCTCAAGTCACAACCGATAAGCAACGGCGAAGCCAGCAAGCTCCACAAGCTGATGTGCGTGTATTGTTCGTCCGGCGTGAGCCGCGAAGGATGGAGCTGCGGTCCCCAGCCAACTAATCCTACCACAAGCATATCGGGGTCGTTCCAGTTGCCCGGCTTGGCATACGCCTCGTGTCCAGCTTGATTGAACCCGATGCGCGACATGCTTGCCCACGTATCCGTAATATCTCCGGTCGTTCGCCAGCAATTCCCGCCGACTTCCGCGCCCCATTCCCACACATTGCCCATCCCGTACTGGCACAGACTATAAACGATGTCGCGCGGAACCTTATCCAGAGCTCCGCGCATCACTGAGTATGGTTTCTTTAATTCGGGGAGGCTCCTATCTTTTGCAATTTCATTGTATGAGCACCAATCGTATTTCAAATAATCAATTCCCCACGCTGCATATTGTTTTGCGTCCTGCTCCTCGTACTTGTAGCTTGCCGTGAATCCTGCACACGTTAGCGGTCCCGGTCCTGAGTAAATTCCCAGCTTCAAACCTTTGCTGTGAACATAATCACTCAGCGCTTTCATATCTGGAAATTTTTTATTCGTGTTGATCAATCCATCCTTGTCACGTGCTTCGCCTTGAAGTTCCGGCTCGGGAGCGTCCGGCTTAATTTCCCAGCAATCGTCAATGTTGACGTACGTCCACCCATGATTGACAAGCCCGGAAGAAACCATCGCATCGGCAGAGGCGCGAACCTTCGCATCGTCAACAGCGCACGCCCAGCAATTCCAGCTATTCCATCCCATCGGTGGTGTTAGTGCGATCTTATCCCCAACGCTGATTAGCAATTCCCGTTCCGCGTGACCAAACTCATTTTCAGCAGTCAGTGTGACGGTATAGTCGCCCCGTTGTTCTACTTTTCCGGTAATTTGCCCTGTAGTTTTATCTATCGTTAGCCCATCGGGCAAGTTGTCTGCTCCGAAACTCATCGGTCGTTTCCCCGTCGCGGCAATAGTATAGAGAAAAGGATTTCCCGGACGAACGCCAAACACCTTCGCGCTATTTATTTTCGGGTTGTCCGATGGCTTAGGGGTAAGAATGTATGGCTCAATCCCGCGTTTCGTGACAAGATTGGAAAGAGGCACGTTTTCAATCAATTCTATTTCCGCATCACACCAATCGGCATGGTCATAATCTATACCATCTGTTGACCCGGTAACAAGCAGACCAAGCTGCTTAATTCCGGTAATATCCAATTCAATTTTCTTAGCTTCATCATTGATTTTCAGAACGCCGCTTTGCCAGAGAACGTTCTTATCGCCAAGAACAAAAAACTCGATGCTCGCTTTTTCGCTTTTGGTCTCGCCATCCACTCCCACAAAAGCGGAGAAGCTTTTTCCTTTTCCATCCAGCTTGAGAAGGAGCGTGCTAACGGCATGAGTCCCGATTCCTCTCTCAAACGTTTTGCCCGCTATGGTTAGCGGGTTATCTTCGATAGATTTATTCGCGTGAGGTGAACCCCAACCGGATTCAATTGCTGAAAGGTCAATTTCATCCAGCCAGATGGTTTGGGAGAAAAGAACTGATGAGAAGAATAACAGAAACATGATGACATAAACGACGTTTTTCATAGGATCATCCTTTGTTTGTGAAACATTTTACTCCACCACAATTTCATCAATAAACAACCATGCCTTTTCTCCTCTGCCGGGATGCCATTCGGGGCAAACACCCACATTTTTTGCGCGGATGCGGAGGAACCTTCCTGTCATATTGATGGTATCCTGTTGTATTTCCTTTATGCTGGTTGCTTCATCCTTCCCTGCTACCGGAATATCTTGACTTCCTGCCGCGACAAACGTTGAAATATCGTTTCCAACCGAATACTCGACCGACACGGGAAAGAAAATCCATGAAGCTGTATTCTGGAGAAAGGTTGTCGTTATGCTCGAAATGGTTGTTGATTTCCCTAAATCAATAACCGCCTCAACATCGTTTTGATGATATCCTTGCCAGTTCCCGTCATTAAACGATAGGGTGCCGCGAAGACCGTCTGTTAAGGTTCTGTTCGTTCCGTAACGTTCAAACGGATACGTCAGCTTCACATCAGCTAGGATTGCTTTATGAAACAATACCTTGCGCTCACCGATGTTGCCTCGAAGATTTCTTTCCACAAAAGCGCCCGCCCGAATAACACAGGTTTTATCAATTGTAAATGGCTGCTCATAACGTTGCGAGGAGTTCTTCGGTTCTGTCCCATCGAGAGTATATCGGATAACCGGAGTTGTCATCTCCGTCCCCATTGAAACTGTTACTCTCTTTGAGATAGTATCCGGCATTACAGTAACAGAGACCGAATACGCGCTCTTTGAATAATTGTACCCGGCTTCCTCATATCTCATTAATTGCAATTCAACTCGCCTCGAAAAATCGTCCCATACTCTTCTCTCTTTGGGAGACCATAACACCTCTGCCATCGCAGCCATTCGTGGCAGCGTCATATACTGAGCATGTTCAAACACAGGATTATATTCGGTCCAGAGATTTGCTTGCGCGCCAAGCACATGCCTCGCTTCTTCAGCCGACAGGCTCTCAGGAACCGGTTCATAAGAATAAACTTTGCTAAGAGGCGTATAGCCTCCGATAGCAAGCGGTTCCATATCCGGTAGCCCCTGGTAATAGTCGAAATAGCAATGTGAGCCGGGTGTCATTACCACGTCATGGTTTTGCCTTGCGGCAGCAATGCCACCCGCTTCTCCCCGCCACGACATCACTGTCGCTTCCGGCGCTAATCCACCCTCTAAAATTTCATCCCACCCGATAAGCCGTCTTCCGTGAGAGGTGATGAATCGTTCTATACGCTTGATAAAATAGCTTTGAAGTTCTGTTTCATCCTTCAATCCTTCCTGCTTGATTCTTGCCCGGCATTTTGGACAGGCTTTCCACTCTTTCTTATCGGCTTCATCTCCACCGACATGAATAAATTGACCGGGGAATAACTCCATCACCTCTGCCAATACATCTTGTAAAAAATAAAACGTGCTATCATTACCCGCGCAATAAATATCGGTGATGGGCCATACGCCGCCCGGCGGCACCGTGAACGGACCTCCCGTGCAGGAAAACTGCGGGTACGCCGCCAGCGCTGCCGTCGTATGGGCAGGCATTTCAATTTCGGGAACTATAGTAATGTTGTGGTCTGCGGCGTACTTCACCACACGTTTGATTTCTTCCTGAGTATAATATCCTCCGTATGTAGCTTTTTCGCCTGCCCGCTGCGGCTCGCGGGAATTCCAATGTTGGTTCTCACGGTCAACGCGCCACGCTCCTATTTCTGTCAGCCTTGGATATTTTTTGATTTCAATTCTCCATCCCTGATCGTCGGTAAGATGCCAGTGAAACACGTTGAGCTTGTGCATGGCAAGCATATCGAGATAAGTGTAAATATCGTTCACCGGAAAGAAATGACGGCTGACGTCGAGATGCATTCCCCTCCATCGAAATCTCGGCGTGTCAACGATTGAGACACACGGAAATTCCCAATGATTTCTCCACGGGCTTTTCTCTTTCTTAGAATAAACCTCCGCAGGCAATAATTGTAATAATGTCTGTACGGCATAAAACCAGCCTGCAGGCTTCCCTGCCTGAATGGTTATTTCCTCCGGAGTCACCTCGAGCATATACCCCTCGTCGCCTAATCGTTCATCCGTTGTTGGCGCAAACGAGATTGTGTTTGCATCAGGTGATTGTTCCTTGCTCGCCAACTTCATCGGTATTCCAGTTATCTCCTCCAGAAGCGTCAACGCGGATTGTACATTCTTTTCATCAGCAATTAAGTATCGCGCCACTGTTTTAGGACTAAAAATAAACGTCCCCTTTGCCGTTTCGATACGCGCAGGCTTCGGAATAATATTGTACCTCGATGCTTCCGCCGTTTGCGCTGACATCCCCTGAGACCACACGAACACCGTGAGAATCAACATGCTCCACCGTGTGATTGAAATATTAAAATTCATAATATATTTTACTCTGTAAGCCTATTAACCTATTACCTATCACCTATGACCTTGCCTAAAACTCCGGGAACTCTCTCTTCAAGTACTCTCTCACAACGGGGATATCCGCTTGATTGGTTAAATCAATAACGTGTTCCGAACGCGGTATTGTCCACACGCTTTTCGGACATTGTTCCGCCATCAACTTCACTGCAACGGGAAGCTCCTTCTCCTGCCGTACCGGGTGAAGCGGCAGTTGCTCAAGAAAAGGATAAATCATGTCGTACGAGAGCCGGAAGAGATTCATGCTCACTCCAATTCTTCCCGATGAGTCAATTGCCAGGGCAATTTCTTCGGGGAGAGGCTTTTCGATAAGGTCTGTCAGGAATCCCTGCTCATCTTTTTTAATCACTGCAAACTGAACGATACGTTCCTGTTCAAACAAAAGCGCGGAGCGGTCGTAATCAATTAGGGCATTCGCATGAGAATCTTTCATCAATGAACGCAAAGCAGCTACCGAGTAGAGATTATCGCTATTGCACACCGTGAACGATTCTCCCTTCCATTCAGGTTTCGATTGAAGAGCGAGCAAGAGCGCGTCGGCAGTGCCTAACGGCTTTGTTCGTCCGGCAGGGATTTGCTGGATTACATACGAAATGTTTAACGATGAAAACTCTTCAGAACCGCGCCCGCATTCATAATAGCTCTTGATCGAATCATCTTGCGTTCCCACAACGATAACAACATTCCGGTAACCGGCTTCTGCGATGTTTTTGAGAATATAATCGAGGAATGGCCGCGAGTCGTTGCCGGCGCGTATCATCGCTTTGGATTTTTCCTGCGCGTCGCGAACGAGCTCAGGGGCGATGTCATCGCGGACGTTCGCAGCCCGTTTCATTCGCGACG
>SCUC01000229.1 GCA_004322375.1 Bacteroidota bacterium | reverse complement strand
CTTAAAACAAAAATCAAGAGGAAGCTCGGAATATGCAACGGGAAAAATCGGTTCGGGGAAGGGGAGCATTATCATAGAGACGAAATCCGGGGATATTGAGCTTGTGGAAGAATGAAGAAGTTAATGAAGTTATGCAAGGGCATTTTTAAACCTTAAAAATTAAGGCTAACCTCGCTAGCTCATGGGGCTGTCTCAAAAGTTGTATTGTCATACCTGCGAAGGCAGGCTTACAGCTCGTAGAGTATCCAATCAGCATTCTTCAATTTTGAACGAATTTCTGGGTTCCCGCTTTTTCCGAAGGAATGCCATTGGCACGCGGGAATGACAAAACGTGCTTTTGAGACAGCCCCATTGAGGGGGTTGAGTTCAGAGGAAAATCTAAAAATATTAGGTATGGTAATGCGTTGTGTAATTTCAGATGCTACCGTAAACTAAAGCGGAAGGGTATCGCTCCCCAAACAGCCACCGGTCTACCATCCATAACCGCAGGTTGAAATTTCCATTGTTTTGCAGCGCTTAAGGCGACATCATTAAGCATGTCGGAATCGCTTTTCATAATTTCAACCTCCTCGACGTCCCCGTTTTTCCTGATAAGACATTTAACCCATACCATGCCCTGAACACGGGAATTTTTTGCCTGTTCGGGGTACTCCGGGGGTATTTGTTTTGTAGGTATTGGTTGTATTCTTACAACGGATTCATTGCTTTCATCAAGTGCAAAAGGATTCCCTGTCAACCAGGGCAGAACAACTCTATCTATCAACTCATAATTATGCTTCCATTGCGCTGAATCTTCTTTGAGGGAGGGATCGTTTAGCTTGGTTTTGATTTTTACACATTCAGAATACTCATCTGTTTTGCCAGCTTTTTTGTAGAGTTCGGCCAATTCACTCCATATGCGTATGCTATTGGCGTCTATGTTGAGGGCTTGCTGGAGGCATTCTATTGCTTTCTCGATTTGACGTTCTTTGCTATACATTCTAGCCAATCCCCGCGAAGCCGCCGCAAACGATTTACTATCTGATAATGCAGACATATAGTAATACATCGCCCGACCGGTATCATTCATACGTTCATAGCAGGAAGCTAGCCTCATTGATAACGCTGTCGTATCTGTGTCAATTTCATTTGCTTGTTTGTAGAGTTCTATTGCCTGAGCGTAATTCTGTTCGTCCATGTTTTTCGACGCTGCCTCCGAAATCAAGGAAGCGCGGTAGTATTTAGCGCCATGATAAGCAGGTAATTTTTTCCGGAGCGAATCAGCAAGAATTCTGACAGCGGCTGTGTCGTTTTTCATCCAAAGAGCTAGCAAGATATAATTTTCTGCCAACGTATCTTCTTTGATTTCAAGAGCTTTCTTGTAGAGGGAAAGAGCGTCATTGTATCTAGATTTTTTTAACTCCTCGTTGCCTTTATATAGTTCTACGAGCATAAGGTGATATGCAGCATCCGGGCTTCCTTTTCTATCTGCTTTTCTAAAATACTTTTCAGCGTCTCTAAGGTTAGAAAGTTCCAACGAGAGTAATCCGATGCTATCCTCCATCGCCCAACATGTATCGCAATCTTCAATATCAATAACCTCATCGAATGCGTCTATCGCATCTTCCAACTTTCCCTTGATATGCAGGACAACGCCCTTCAAACGGAATAATTCCGATGATTCGGAATATTGATCCGTAAGATGCTCCAACACGGAAAGCGCGTTGTCATAATGCCTGCCGGCAATTAGTTCTTTAACATTCTGAATTTCTGTTGCGGTTTGCGCTCTGACAGAAAGAATCCCTGATAATGCAACAAACAACAATTGAACGAGCAGATGATTCGATAAACGTATGTTCATAAATAACTCCTTTTGTAGAATATAGAAAAAATAAGATTGAAATTACATTTTCACAAAAACTTTTCGTAAGTTATTTCTTTAGAACATCATTCACTATTATTCAGGAAGTACAATCATGGACGAGCAAAAACCGCAGCCGGTAGTTGAAGAATTCAAAGGAAATAAGGTCTTAGTTCTCAATCCGGGGTCAAAGTTCCCATTTTCGTTTGGAGTGGGCAAAGCAAAGCTCATTATCGAGAATATCCAACATATCAAAGACTTTGTCGCTGAATACGACAAAAAGCCGGCATAATTGCATATGAATATTATGCTGCTGGTTTGAGCAAGATCTTGCTTGACAACAGCTAATTTTCTTTGTACATTTGTATAGCATAGTATATACATCCGCGCGAACGGGCTGCGGTTTCTCTCGCGCGTGGTTGAACGAATAAACCGCAGAGCACTTCAATGGAGCAGTATGAAGTATGTAGCTATTCTGGTATTGATAACAATTACCGGCTGTGTCCATCACGAGTTTGACACGATTGTGAAGAAGCCAGTCTCCGAGTGGTCAGCGCCGGATTGCCTGACGATAATGTCCATGGCGACGAGTAATAACTTCGCCAACGATGACGCGCGGGTTCGCGTCATCGTAACGCCGTTTTCTCCCCTTGTTGTAACTGCGTTCACCCGCCTTCAGCAGGAGAGGCAGCGGCTATCCGCGGCAGCATATCACTCGCTTGTTGAAGACCGCCTGCTGGAAGATTTAGGCATCTACTATGACACAAAAACAGGGTATACCTTCGATGCAAGGGGAAATTACTACCGCGACGAGGCGCAAATAGATTCATTGTTGATACTCCTTTCTCTCGAAAACAAAACGTATCCGTGTACTCCGCCTATTGTTATGGTTCCTATCGGAAAAGAAAAAATTCCGAAGATGAGACAGCTGATGAATGTAGGTGATTATCCTTGTTACACACCCGAAATCACAGACCTCGAGAAGCAAATTTTCCTGAAAAACGAAAAAGATGAACTGCTCCAGCCGCGCGGTGTGTACGGAAAAAGAGGGAAAGTATTTTTTAAGCGAGAGCAGCTATTATTATTATTTTCCTTACGCCAGGGAGAGAAGAACTTTTTTGATGGGTCAAAGCGAATCTACCTTACCATCAATGAATTGGATGGGGGAATTACGATGGAAATTCCGTTGGAGACATTTAAAAGTTACACATTGCCCGCAGCAAACGATCAAGAATAATAGACAGTTCTTTTTATAACAAATTCAACACGAACAGTATGACATAAAATATTCTTTTACCACAACAAAGAGGCTCCACCATGAAAACTTTATCTGTTATTGTACTGCTTTTAATAGCGGCATTCTCATTCGGACAAACAGAGCCGTTTACCATCGAGGCATACAAGCAATTTTTGCAATCACATCAGGATATGACGACCGGGGAGGTATTTGCTCTCCATCCTGCAGGAACGTTCTTATCGAAAACACCGGTTGTATCTACAAACCCGCTCTATCTGGATAGCATCACGCTCAAATATAATCTCACGAGCGATGAACAAACATTAATACGCGAGCATGGCTTTATGGTCACCGAGAGCCGAGCGTGCAGCACATTTGCGCAGGCGTACCTCGATATCTGGCACAAAGACCTACCGGTATTCGTAACCACTGATGCGCTGCTTCACGCGCTCCATGCCTCCTACGATGCGATATTGAAGCAAGTAGAAATCTCCGTGTTGATACCAAAGCTCGATTCGCTGTTGGAGGAGCTTCACGTGCAGGTTCAGACACTCGATTCCGTGTATGGAGGGAACGCTTCAATGGAACAGAAGCTCAAGGACGTGGATGTCTATCTTACTATTGCAAAGAGCCTGTTACGCGGAAATGCCCAGCCGTACTATTCTGATAACAGCGCGGAGCTATCAACAGTATTGGATTTAATCCGGGATGAGAACGTTGTTGATTACCCGTTGTTCGCTTCGGAAGAGAGAACAATTGACTTCAGCCAATTTAAGGTGCGGGGACATTACACCGACGCATCATATCCTGAACTGGCGCGGTATTTCAAAGCGATGATGTGGTTAGGAAGAACGGAAATTTATCTTATCCCTCCTGAAACGCTCGGTCCTAAGCCAACTCCAGAAGACGTGCAGAGGCAGATTATTGACGCTGCGCTCCTTGTCGAAGCGGCAGCGCGGGCAAACGCGTTTCCGTTGTATGCGCAGATAGACAGTATCATTCAATTTTTTGTCGGAGAGTCCGATAACGTTACGCTGCCGAACATGCAGCAGCTTCTATCCGCGGTTGCTATACCTTCTGCCGATGAGCTTCTCGATACGAACCTTGTCAAGGAATTTCAGGATACACTTATTACAAAATCGTATGCCTTCCAGCGTATTCTCTCACAGATTTTGTTTAACGACCCGATGAATCCCGATAGCATTCGTCCTGCATCAGCGTTTATGCTGTTCGGGCAAAGATTCATCATTGATTCGTATATCACCGGTCAGGTCGTCTATGACAAAATTGTGTATCAGGGGACGAGAATTACAAGACTGCTCCCTTCTACGCTGGACGTGCTTTTCGCGTTGGGGAATGACGCCGCGGCGCAGTTGCTGCAATCGGAGCTCGTTACGTACCATTACGGAAGCAATCTTTCGGCTGCGCGCTATCTCGTTGACGCGTATGACAGCACGTTTTGGCAAAGCAGCCTGTTCAATCTCTGGCTGAACTGCATCAGGGCGATGAACCCTCCGCCCGTGCGCGACAGCCTGCCTGCGTTTATGCAAACGGCGGCGTGGTGGCAGGAAAAAATGAATACACAACTTTCATCGTGGACAGAGTTGCGACATGATAACCTATTATATGCAAAGCAATCATATACAGGTGGAATTGAATGTTCATATCCGTATGGATATGTTGAACCCGTACCGGCGTTTTATGAGGCGGTAAAAATGTTCGCAAGAATTGCAGAACAGTATTTTCAACAGATGCCGTTTACGTCGTCGTATTTTAAATCGAGGGTTGTTAATTATTTTAGAGAATTAAAAACAACAGCAGGGATGTTGGGCACGATTGCTGAAAAGGAGATTCATGGTGTTGCACTATCGGAAGATGAGGGGAAATTTTTAAAGAAGATGCTCTATCTGGCTGGTGTTTGTGGTCCTGAATATACAGGATGGTATTACAAGCTGTACTATACGGGGGACGAAAGCTTTTTCAAAAAAGATTACCTCGTCGCCGATATTCACACAACCCCCACGGATGAATTTGGAAACATGGTAGGCTGGGTAAAACATGCCGGAACGGGACCGATTAACCTTGGCGTGTTTGTCGCGCGCCATCCTTCGGGACAGGATATCGCGTATGTAGGCGCAACGATGAGCTATAGAGAATTTATGACGGAGAATTTTCTTCGCCTTTCAGATGAAGAATGGAAAAACACGTATCTGTTCTCCTCGACGCGGCCTTCGTTCGTCAATCTCTATCTTGCCGATAGCAACGGCAATGTAAAGGGGAGCGGAACGAATTTATTTATGTCGCCTGCGGGAGTGAAGCCGCCCGCAAGCCTGCCTGAAACATTTACCCTTGAGCAGAACTATCCCAACCCGTTCAACGCGGGAACCCTTATCGGATTCAAAATCCCGTTAGCTGCGAAGGTGAACGACGTAGAGCTTGCGATTTACAGCATGAACGGTCAGTTGATTCGTACTCTATTTAAAAATACAGTGCCGGGCGGAACGTATGTTTTCCGTTGGGACGGGAAGGATAACAATACGAAAGAAGTTGCTACCGGCGCGTATATCTATGAGTTGCGGGTTGGTGAACGGGTGGAGGCGAAGAAGATGATGTTGATGAAGTGAGCCGATGTTTTTTTGTAAATTTCTCAGCGATGCCGACAAAAGTACAATTGCATGGTTCTGTCCACATTTTCGAAAGTATTCACCATGATGCAGTAAAACAGGAAATCGAATGTATTATTTTAAAATATATTTCTAAAACTATTGACTTTCGTTATTTCTTTTTGTAATTTCACATAAGCGTAAAAATGGAGTACTAAGCAATGTTATTTAAGACATATATACATTTTGTTTGTACGTTGTTTGAAAATTGAATTAAAAGAATGCCAGAATGTATAAGATATCTCACATACTACTAATGATCATCACTACCCTTGCGGTTTTCGACTCATGCGATAATGCTATTTATTTAATAGATACTGAGCCAGCGAGAGCTATGAGGCAATCAAATCGGGTAGATGTTGGTTCTATCCTTTTTGTCAGCACTTCAAAATTTGAGCATGGATTTAATAAACGTTATAAACTTTATTCGATGAACGAAGATGGGAGCAACGTCAGGCTCTTTCCGTATGATACCAGCGTCAATATCTATAATGCACAGTGGTCTCCTAATGGAAGAAAAATTGCTGCGACAACGGATGATGGTATTGTGATTATGAATTACGATGGAAGCGGAAGCTATGTAATAGCAAAAGAAGGACTATTAGAAGGAAACTATTATTACCCTGGAGGAGGTCCGGTTTGGTCCCCTGACGGAAAGAAAATAGTCTATTCAAGATTAATGGCTCCTGAAGCGTTAGGTATTTCGCATTCATTTGTTATCAATATTGATGGAACAAATGAAATCCGTATAGGGCAAGAAGATTTTTCACCTGGGATATCGAGCTGGACAACAAACGGGATATTTGTTGGCAGCGAATATTTTTTCGCGCAAGATTCTAACGGCAGCTTATTAGCAAATAATAAGCTCGTTTTCCTTAACGTGCAAGGAAATCTATTGAGAACATGGGGAGAAGTGGGCCAGAGCAATTTCGGGCCTGTGGTGTCTTCTCAAGACGGTCGGATAGCATTTGTTTCCAGCAAGGATTGCCGTTGCCAGCATATCCGACTTATGAATTTTGATGGAACGAACGACTATGAGCCTTTTCGCTTAAGCAGGAGCACGGTTAAAAAGTTGGTAGCATGGTCACCTGATGGAAAGAAATTACTTGTGCAAGACGGAAATGAATCAGTAGCAAGTAAAATGTTAATTGTTACCTTAGCTACAAAAGAGATTAAGGAGATTATGCCCTTTAATAAAGATAGCGTCTATTCGCAGGCAGTAAGCTGGCGAAAGTAAACAGGCATTATTTCAAAAGAGTTTAAATTTAATGTATCAACCAATTAATCTTTAACAATATAAAAGAGGTGCAAAATGACAAGGTCCGCTTTAATAAATAATCTCATATTGTTGTTCTTAATTTTTGTGTTAATTGTGCCATGTTCATTTTCGCAAAAAACGATTACAGCTAAAACCAAGAAAGGAAAGCAAGTTAATGCGCTGGTTGATGAAAAAACAGGAAAAATTTTAGGCATTAAAAAATTTAAAGAAAACATTAGTAACTATGGACTCTCAAAAAATAACCTGACCGTTGTCAACATAGAGGACATGACCAAAGCTATAATGAATAATTATGCCCCTTTACTTGGCATAAAAGGTGACAATATTAAAAAGATTAATATAGGGAGCGGTTCACACGGATGGTATGTAGAGTTTCAACAGCTTTTTTCAAATATACCTATTGAGAATTCGCGTATAGCCTTCAAAATAGAACAATGGGGAGATATCCCTACTTTTGTTACAAATATTTACCCTAATATACAATGTAATACAACGGCAATAATAACCGATTCACAGGCTATAGGCTTCGCAAAGGAAAATTTTGGAAAGAGTATCCTATTGACAGGAACTCCTAAGCCCGAACTAGTCATATTGCCTATCGAAAGTAATCAAACTATTGCATTCCACCTCGCATGGAAATTTACTTTGTATAAAACAAATAGTGTTTATCGATATTATGTCAGTGCAATAGATGGAACTATCCTAGAAAAAATAGATGAATGGAGAGAAGAAAACCCCAAAAGTAGAAAGCCATCAAAATTGAAAAAGAATATCACAACAACTCTTGATGCTATACAAGAAAAAAAGAAAGGAATGGTCAAGAAGTATAAGAACGAATTGAAGTTTGGCAATCTATCACCATATTTAGATAACTCGGAGAAATCTGGCCAAAGTAAAATAATATTATCTTCTCCAACAAATTCGTGTGGTTTTACAAGTGGTATCTTTGGACAGATTTTTGGCACATATTGGCAACGCCTTTCGACCGAAACACCACAATATGCCCCATTTGAAACGATAGACATTAATGTTTATAGTGTTTATGGTTGTCCAGATAACTTTTATGACCCGAACTATTTTGAATCAGATGTGAATGGCTGTTATCAAATAGATTATGTGGTTTGGGAAGACGAGTATGGCAATGAATATACAGGTCCCATACCAGAATGTGAGTGGGGAGTATCAATTGAATTGAAAGATTATCTCACAACTGTTGTAAAAAGAGGTAATCCGTGTACATCTGATCCCCCAGAACCTTTATCATTAATAAACAGTGAAGAATTTTATTACAACGGTTCTTATCAAGATCAGGTTATGATTTGGAATTCTACTGATCCAATCGTACTAGATGGTAGTAACGTTCGTTATCATACCAGTAATGTTTGGAATTTTTTTAACGATGCCCCATTTTCCTATACAGTAAATACCCCAGTAGGTGCTTGGGTTAATGAAGGAACTTGTACAAATGGTGCGGCAGATGGTTATAACATTCATTTCGGAACCCAGTCTAGCAAGAGGTGGGCTAGATCATCTGATGTTATAACACATGAATACACACACAATGTCATTCATTCGATCTATGGGAGTTTTATTGGAACGGGATGTAACAGTAATACAACTGAAGCATGTGCAATGGATGAAGGTTTTTCTGATTATTTTGCAGCTATCAAAAGCACGTTTCCTGAACAAGCTCCTGATTTACTGACAGGTTCAAGTGCTCGGAGTGTAAATAATCTTTTGCTGTATAGTCAATATGATAATGGTTCTCAAAAAAATCATAAAAATGGTCAAATAATTTCTGGTCCCTGTTGGGATCTTGGAGCAGGACAATCTGGGACAGTCATTGGGATTGGACATGATAAAGCTAGTGATCTAGTTTTTGAGGCGTTGAGGGCTAGCTTGAAAGCAAAAAAGTTTTTTTCATTTGTTAAAAAAATGTATGAAACTGATGCCTCTATTTACAACCAAGTATATGATGCAAATATCGCCCAAGCTTTTAATCGGCATGGTCTCAACTCTGTAATAAGCTATTATGATGTGGTACAAGGATGGAACATGGTGAGTTTGCCAAATGATATTAAGATCGGTAATTATCCTACTTTTGACGATGTACCAGCCCGCTTATGGCAAATCGTTTGGCCAGAGGCAGAAGATGAGGGTAACTTATGGAAGTATGATGCTTTGCAGGGTGATTATGAGTCAGTAACCTTTACTGATTATGTTAATAACGGTCTTGGTTATTTTGCTAACATGACTGACCTCGGCAGCTTTGAAGGCGTTGACCGTACAACAAAAAAACTTCATTATATTGGTGATGAAATATTAGAGACAGAAGTGGTGGTTTATAACGGCTGGAATTTAATAGGTTCAATTTCTAAGAATTTGGATAAGGCTAAAATTACAGTTGATGGTTCTGGTTCTCCTGAAATAGTTTCAGATTTTTTTAGACTTCGACCAAATAACGGTTATGTTCCGATAGCTTCAGAGCCAGCCCCTACTGCAAACAATTTAGTCCCGGGAAGCGCGTACTGGGTAAAAATTTCAGGGCTTCCTCAAGGCGAGAGCGGAACCCTGAATCTAGATTGGAATGCTTCTCCTGTGGCTCCACCTCCAATCGTCGAAGAAGACCCTCCAGCCAATCCACTTGCTCCGACTCCACCAACGCTTTTAGAACCACTTAACAATGAACAAAATGTTTCCACTACGACAGAATTCAGCTGGGAAGAAGAACCTTCTGCAACATCATATCGCTTTCAGCTTTCCACCTCATCAACATTTTCCTCGTTAGTGGTATATGATTCTACGCTTTCTGTCAATACCAAGACAGTCTCTGGATTAAACTATAGCACAACATATTACTGGCGCGTTAAGGCTGCTAACGAAAACGGTGAAAGTAATTGGTCATCTAGTAGGCAGTTTACTACTACTGCACCACCGCCACTGCCGTCCACACCTACTCTTCTCTCGCCTACCAATTCTGCGACCAATCAGAATACGACACTTTATTTAAATTGGAATAGTTCGACTGGAGCAGAAAAATACAAGCTGCAGGTTTCCACCTCTTCCAGTTTCAGCTCATTCGTTGTAAATGATACAAATGTTTTTTCTACATCGCGCCTCGTTTCTTCGCTCTCTTATAGCACAACCTACTTTTGGCGGGTGAGAGCCTCAAACAGCGCAGGGATGAGCGCATGGTCAGCGACATGGCAATTTACTACAGAAAGCTATACCCCACCGGACCCCTGTCAAACATATTCATCATATTCGCAAATGGATGAATTGACCATTACCGATGCGGCAGGCAAATCTCAAACGTTATATATGCGTAACAAAAACTTGAAACTTGGGCGTGGTTTGCATAGAAATGAAGAAATGCCTCCAGAACCGTTGCAAGGATTATTTAGCGCACGATTCAAATCCGGTAAATTTCTCGAAAGCGTAGAATCGGGAAGAGGACGAAAATTACTTCCGCTTCAAATTAAAGGTGCTACTTATCCTCTTACTGTTTCATGGAAAGTAAAAAGCAACAACAGAACGAATTATTGGTTACGTACTACCTCCTCTTCCCTCGGTAAGAAGAAACGATTACTTATGACAGGACTAGGGGAGGAAATTATCCCAAAACCCAACAAAAAGCAAGGGGATGTGATTTTGATTGAAGCATTGGCAAGCGCGCCGCCACCCTGCGATGAACAATCGTCAACGGAAACTGGAGACAATAGTGAACCTGAATCAGTTTCTAAAACAGAACCTGATCAGTTCATGTTAGAGCAGAATCATCCCAACCCGTTCAATCCATCAACTGTGATTCGATACAATTTAGCTGAAGAATCACATGTTACTTTAAAAATATATGATGTACTTGGTCGAGAGGTAGCTACATTGGTTAATCAAATACAAGGCGCCGGAAAAAAAGAAGTTACTTTTCAAACAGAGAATCTGCCTGGCGGTGTCTATCTGTATAAAATCCAAGCCGGCACTTATACCAACATCAAAAAAATGCTTCTCATGAAATAACCCGTAGCCTTGACCTTTACGGTCGAGGGAAGTTCTATCCCCACAAGCCCGCCCCGGCATCCCCGCGGCGGGCTTCTTTTTGCCGTTAAAATTCCTTCCTTCCCTGCAACGTTTTTCTCGTTTACTGCATTTCTATCGGTTAAGGCTAGTTTCTTATCTATCTTCTCATGCACAATAATATTATAGTATTTAAGGTTACCGAAAAATGAGAAAAATTTACAACGTTTGGTTAGTTGTCCTATTCTTTGTTGTTAGTGGATTGGTCATCGCGGGAACAATCAACGTCCCTGCGAATTATCCCACAATCCAGCAGGCAATCAATGCGTCTGTGAGTGGTGATACGGTGCTTGTCGCCCCCGGCACGTATTACGAGAACATCAACTTCCGGGGGAAAAATATTGTCGTAACAAGCTGGTATGCGCTCAATCAGAATACGATGTATATTGATAGCACCATTATCAATGGCTCGCAGCCAACGTATCCCGATACGGCAAGCTGTGTGCTGATTGTTTCAGGTGAAAACGAGAATGCAGTTCTCCAGGGTTTCACCCTGACCGGAGGCAAAGGAACTGTATGGAAGGATGAACATAATGGTCTCTCGTATAGAGAAGGAGGCGGCATTCTTACGGCGCTTTCATCTCCTGTTATCCGGAATAATGTTATCAAAAATAACGATGCAAGCAATGACACGGGCGTCAGCAGTTGCGGCGGCGGAGGCATCCGCAGCGGCGACGGGAACCCGAAAATTTTGAACAACATCATTATGTATAACCGGGGAAGGTACGGCGGCGGAATTGTGCTGAACTATACGGGTGCGGTAGTCAAAAATAATGTTGTCTATAGAAACAGCGGCGGGGAAGATTTTGGCGGTGCGGGTATCTGGGTGAACTCGAATGGTCCTGCGCCGAAGGTGGCTGAAAACAATACTGTTGTAGAAAATTCATCCGTGCTGGATGGCGGCGGCTTTTATGTTGTAAGCACTTCGATAACGTTACGGAATAATATTGTTTGGGGTAATACCGCGCCCGTTGACCCGCAAATTACATTTGCTTCAGCGCTACTCAGCGTGAGCTATTGTGATATTCAGGGGGGATGGTCAGGTACTGGAAATATCAATGTGAACCCGGCATTTGCCGATACCAGCCATTATTTAGCGCAGGGCTCTCCGTGCATTGATGCGGGCGACCCGAACGCAAGCTATTATGATCCGGAGGATGGAACAAATCCCGGCTTTGCCCTGCACCCTTCGCGGGGAATACTCAGAAACGATATTGGCGCGTACGGAGGTCCGGGAGCGCTTCCTGCGCCGTATGTTGATTTACATTTAAATGACCCTTATCCCCCGTCAAA
>SCUC01000228.1 GCA_004322375.1 Bacteroidota bacterium | reverse complement strand
ACTTTTTCCAAGATGTTCCTTATGGCACGTAACACACCTCGCTGTTGATGTGTGGAAATGAAATCCCCTCTTGAGATCAAGCTGTTGTTTGATTTCCAGATGGCAGTTCAAGCACTTTCCACCGCTGATTTCTTTACCCACTTCATGACATTGCGTGCAATTCGTCGTCCCTTCGAGCTGTTCATGCGCCCGCGATAGCTCACCGGGAGAAAACTGCGCGTAGGCAACATCCGTTATCAATATGGACAACACTATCCTAAGCGCTATAGCCAGCTTCATTGTTCTCCCAACGAAATATTGTAGTATTTCGATATTAGAATTTAGGTTTTTACCTACAATATCCATCTGTACCCAAGCCATAATGCTACAGCTACATGGGCCGCAAGGGTGATAAACATAATAATGCTAAAGGGGAGGTGAATAACATGCCAATAATAAAAAATCCTTTCTACCTGTTGCAGCACAATAGATTTTTGAAGCAGTGTTGCTCGGGCATTGGCAGAAGAAATAATCATCTTCGCTTGGTCATGGGAAACGTTGCTTCCGGCAATCAATCCGCGCGTCTGTTTTTGACTGCCGGATTTCACCCGCTGCAATTTGAAAAGAGTAGAAATTGTTTCTGAAAAGTTTCTCGGCTTTTGAATCTCCTCGAACGATTCATCGAGCAGTTGAATGACCTGTTTCCCTACCTCGCTTGTTTGAAGCGCTGTACTTATTTCCTCCATTTTTTTGTCAATCTCATCTACACTCAGTTCGTTCCCATTGAGATTTCTAGGGATGAGAGTGTACAAAAATCTTCCAATAATGCCGCTTAGCGCAACTGAAAGCATTGTCCACAGGCTGATTGCCGCAATTCCGCCTGCTTTGAATGTCGTATGGTAGATAACCAGAATAGGGCCAAGAAGACAAAGAACGATATGAAATTCTAACCAACGGCTCAGCTTCCCTATACTCCACAACGCTCGTATCCTCTTCCGTGTTGAATACACAGACACTCCTACGATAATCATGAGCGCCCCAAATATTCCCAATCCATGACTATAGGAACCCGATGGTTTCATTGTAGAATATTCTGCATTAAATGGACGCAACTCTACAGGCATAAGATAATACTCAAATCCCTTGAGACTGAGACTCACAATGGCAGTGAGTATTATCAAAACTAAAAAAACGAGGAAAAGCAAATGCGATTCTTTCAAAATCTTCGATCAAATTGTGATGATACGGAGAGACTCACAAAAAATGAATCTCGAAAGAACATGCTCACAAGAGCCTTGCAACGTTGATAATACGTCCAAGACCTGTCAGAAATGATTATAAAATATAAGAAGATTTTTAGTTTTTATAACAATAGAAAGAAAGCCCATGAGAGCTAAGACATACTATCTATCTCTTAAAACATTCAGACATCTATCTCATATCTCATATCCGGTATCAGGAATCCTACATCTGGAATCTTGCATCTTATGCTCCATTTATCCACCAACCCACCACATCACACATCCCATATCTCTTCTCATTCTATCACCGATGACCTACTACCTAAAGACCTACCATCTCCTCGGCACATTTTTAATCGTCCGCACTGTGTCTCGTGCAATCAACATCTCTTCATTCGTCGGTATCACAAACGCTTTCAGCCTCGAATCTGAGGTAGATATCTCTCCCTCTTTCCCTCCAAACAGCGCTCCATTCTTTTCCTTATCAATCGTCAGTCCCATCCATTCCAATCCTTTGCAAATACGTTCACGGATTGCCGCGCTATTCTCTCCGATGCCCCCAGTAAATACTATCGAGTCGGCTCCCCCCATTTCGGCGAGATAGGAACCGATATATTTTTTTGCGCGCATGCAAAAGATATCAATTGCAAGCCGTGCGCGGCGGTCATTTTTCTCCTGTTCTTCTGCAAGCAATTCGCGCATGTCGTTTGTCAATCCCGATATGCCTAAAAGACCCGATTGCTTGTTGAGCATTGTATCAATATCTCTCATCCCTATCCCTTCTTTCAAATGAATAAATTCAAGAATTGATGGGTCAACATCGCCACTGCGCGTTCCCATGACCAGACCTTCCATGGGCGTCAATCCCATTGAAGTGTCTAATGAATCCCCGTTCTTGATGGCACAGGCAGAGCACCCATTGCCGAGATGGAGAGTAATGATATTGGTCTTTTCCCGTTCTATGCCGAGCAACTGTCTGTATCGGTACGCTACGTACCTGTGAGACGTGCCGTGGAAACCATACCTGCGAACACGATGACGACGGTACATTTGATATGGCAGAGCATAAAGATATGACGTCTCCGGCATTGTTGAATGAAACGCTGTATCAAACACCGCTACTTGCGGCACACCTGTGCCGAGCAGTTCTCTTGCCCCGTTAATACCTTTCAAATTTGCAGGATTATGTAATGGCGCGAGTTCGATGTTATCTTCGATTTGTTCGATGACATTCTCATCAATCAGGACTGATTTCGTAAAGTTCTCGCCCCCATGCACGACGCGATGCCCTACAGCATGGATATCCGCAAGTGATTTAATGTGATTAATGTTCGAGTTTGGTGATACTATCCAACGAAGCACGTAATCAATCGCTGCTTTGTGGTCTCGCAACGGTGCAGTCTCGCGAATTTTCGCCTGCCCTTCTACCTGTAACGTTATCAGGGCATTGCCAACGACTCGTTCGAGCAATCCGCTCGCAAGACGTCTGTCGGCATCATTTTCAATCAGGTCTAAGTCAGTTTCAATAATTTGGAATTTAAGTGATGATGATCCGCAATTCAGTACAAGAATATTCATAGTCTTAGAATGGTAAGAGTTGTGTGGAGTGTAATGTGATAACAGATATGTTCCATAGCTGTTATCCTAAAGATACGAAATATTTTAGGCAAAGAGAATTTTAATATCCTCAAAAACAATGAAAGCAGAGTATGAACTCTGCTTTTTCTTCACCCTTTATTTCTTCAACAACTTAAACGCATTTGTCCAATGATTGCTGATGAACCCCGGTATGCACCATAAAATAGCAAGAGGTTCAATTGCCCGCGCCGCTTCAACTTTTCCCATATCCTCCACCTCAAACCCGAATTGCTCCAGAATCAATTCTACTTCTTTTTTCGCTGAATCACTATTTCCACAGATGAACATCGAAGGCTTTACGCCATTAAAATCCGGATTTACCATTAAAGCATTCCCCACGCATGAAAATGACTTCACAAACTTACCTTGCGGAACCAACTGTTGCAATCGTTCCATCAACGATTCGTTCGGCGACGTAAAGTACTGAATAACGCCATTCACGGGCGGCGCTTGCGCAATTGGATTCGTTGTGTCTATAATAACTTTGTCGTTCAGATTTGCTATGCCTGCTGCCCGAACTGCTTCCTCGGCAGCCAAGCCTTTCACTGCGAGGACAATAATTTCACCAAACAAAGCCGTTTCCTCAAAATTACCTACCTTAGCTTTTTCATTTGTTTTTGCTCGCAACTCATCTTGTTTGCTTGCTGTGTTCGTGCCGAGCATAACATCGTACCCGTGCTTGATAAATCCATTCGCAAGAGTCTGACCAACTATCCCCGAACCAAGAACACCGATTTTTTTGCTCATAAAAATTTTCCTTATTATCGTTAAAGAATGATAGAATAACTGAAATTACGCAACGCAATTGCCTTGCTTAAAATTTTTAGGTTTTCCTCTGAACTCAATCCCTCTACGAGGTCATAGACCCTCAATCCCCCTTCTCTTTGTAAGAGAAGGGGGAAGGGGGATGAGTTCGCGAGGTTAGCCTTAATTTTTAAGGTTTAAAAATGCTCTTGCGTAACTTCAGATACTAAATGCTCTTCTTGATAAAAAAGTTTCATCTCCCAT
>SCUC01000227.1 GCA_004322375.1 Bacteroidota bacterium | reverse complement strand
GATGAGGAGTATAGTATTTACCTTTCGTTCCCAGAGAATCTGGAGCCGAGGGGTCGGTAAGAGCGACAATTTTCACTTTATCGTCGCGACCGCGTAATGTGCTTACACTCATAATACCTAACGCATTTTGATGTTCTTCTACGTACCGCAGCATGGCTTCAGATGAATCAAGAATTTGAGAAACGGGAGCAAATTTTTCTCCGTGCAAGATTTTTCGAGCAACTACTTCATATAAACCTGAATTTTGTCCGGGAATACAAGTTCCTATCGAAACAGAATTATTCTTCCACCCTAGCTCGTTCCATGTTTTGGTGATTCCTTTAAAGACGCTGTCGAGCTGTGTCAATCGCAAAGAATCCACCGGGTTAGTCGGATGGACAATAAAAACAACAGCATCAAGCGCGACCCTGTATTCTTGCGGAGTCATATCTGCGCGTTTCATTACGGCTTGTTCTTCCGCATTCATCTGACGAAAGGAGACAAACACCTGGGTCGTTTCTACGTTCAGGAACTGCACGATACCTTCACGGGAAGTTGTCTTTACTAACGAGATGTTTGCCTGCGTGTATAATGATTCAAACTTCTCCTCCTCTTGCTTCATCACAGGATAAAGCGATTCATCAACATAGACGTCAACCTTGCCCTTCGTCGTTGTCTCTGTGGGTTCCTTCATACATCCCTGAACAAGAATTACCAACGAGGCGACTATGGTACATACTATGATTATCTTATTCTTCATTCTCTCGTGCTCGTCTTTCCAACTGTTGCCGTCTATACCGTGTTGATACAATCCGAAAAACACCCCAAAGCACCATCATGATGCCTAACAACATTCTCATGTTCTCGGGGATATACGGGGGTAAAAACCATCCGAACAATGCTATGATTCCCAACACTAAAATTGTCGAAGCCGTTATATAGCTGACAATTTGAAATATTCCTGCTCCAGTCATCACCGTTTCTCCATTGTGAATCGAAACGGAATTGACGCCCAAACAGAGACTGCGCCTGAATTCATAATTGCAGGCTTGAAAACCCATTGCAATGCGGCTTGCTTTGCAGGCTCATCGAATATTTCTGAATCGCTTTTCATCACCATAACTTTTTTCACCCTCCCTGATTTATCAACAAGGCAATTTACCCAAACCGTTCCTTCTATTCCTGCAAGCTGCGCCATCAAGGGATATTCGGGCTTTATTTGCTTTATCGGAACCGGGAGAATTTCAACGGGTTGCCAAATCGGAGGCTCTGCTTCTTCTACATCATCGAGAATATATGGCTTATCTCCCGTTGAGATGACTCCGTTGTTACCGCAGGTAGTGCAATTTTTTTCATTGCTCACATATCCGGTAAATTCTGTTTGTGGAGGTATAGTCGCGTCGGTGCTGATTTCGACATCGGGGACGGGAATTGGAATACCTACCGATGTTTTCATTGCGGGAAACTGACCTATCGCTGACGGGGAAATTTCAATATCATGTAATGATGGCGTGGGAACTGAATAAATATCTATACCACGAGGAGGCTTTACAGTTTGTGGTTTTGAAATCGTGAGAAAATTTATGATGACATACAACATAATAACAGCGAAGTGAAATCCCATTGCAGATGTCAAAGCCAGAACAGTGTTTCGTTGCTGGGATAATGCTCTTATGTTGTTTATCCTATTGTGCTTCAAGACTGCGGTTGCTATCATGTTGTCATCTCCATTCTGAGTATGTTGTTAGAATAATCTTCTGAAACTGATACTGTTCTATAAAGTCTTCTATTTCTTATACTCGTACATCACAGGAAATGTTCCCATTCAGGATTTCGCTTACATAGCGAGTTCTCCTCCCGGAGCAAAAAGAGAGGAGATTCGCTGCTTCAAGGAAACACTCGATAATTACAATGTGTTTAGTACATCAACTCCCCTCTCCCAAGGGAGAGGGGAGATTAGGGGAAAAAACTAGCGGCTACTTATTCAGAATAAATCTGAACGGAATAGCTGCCCAAACCGCAACCGGACCATTATTCATAATTGCAGGGGTAAACACCCATTGCAAGGCGGCTTGCGTTGCAGGCTCGTTAAAGATTTCCGCGTCGCTTTTCATAACGACTGCTTTCTTTACTTTTCCTTCTTTATCAACTAAGCACTTCACCCAAACAGTGCCTTGCACACCTGCGCGCTTCGCAATATCAGGGTACTCGGGTTGAACCTGTTTCACAGGAACGGGTTGCTTTTCAACGGGAACAAAATCGGGTGGTTCCTCATCAATTTCAACCTTAATATCCTGCTCGACCTGTAAACCCGCTCCGGCATCGTCTTCAGAAATAACAGGGCTTTGAACCGCCGCTAATTCAGTCTGGGTGGCGATTGTCTGTTCGGGGCTTACTTCGGCATCCGGCACAGGAACCGGCACGCCCATCGTCGGACGAGCTGTTGGAGCTGCAACCTGAACCGCGGGAGCTGCTTCAGTATTTGTAATAGAGGGCGGAGGACCTAGCTCGCTATACTTTGTAATGCGAACCATCACAACAGGGTCTTCCTCTTCCTGCAGATACTGAACTAAATAATAGATTCCAATGACGGAGAGATGTAAAAATCCGGCAAGCGCTAATCCGATGATTGCGTATTTTTGATACGAGCGACGCATATCACGCATCGCTTGCAATACCGATGTTTGAACTGCTTGAACTGCTTCTGCCATAATCGTTTCTCCTTTCTATCCTGTTACCTGATCAAGTATTTTCAGGTCAGCCTCTTCCATTTTGGCGAGGCTGAACCTGGTTATATTTGCCAGGTTAAGTTCATCCATGATATCAACCATCATTGTATATTTCCCCTTGCGGTCAATTTTAATGACGGTGATCATTTTGGGATTTTGAGCGACCTTTTGTTCTAGAGTTTCACGAAGTTTGGATAATGTAACCTTTTCTGGCTTCTCGTCTGAGATATTCCAGAAAATCGTTCCATCTTCCTTTACTCGAAGCGTGAGGACGTTGCTCTGAGCTACTTCAATTTTTTCTTCCGGTGGAAGGTTAATTTCCATCGTTTGAGGACGACTCATGGTTGTCGTCATAATAAAGAATGTCAGCAGAAGGAACGCGACATCAACCATTGGCGTCATGTCAATTCTGATGCCGATCCTTCGCATTTTTTTCTTTTTCTTTTTCTTGTCGTGCCCTCGTGGGGCGCCGCCACCAACATCTGCCATAGCGTTATCCTT
>SCUC01000226.1 GCA_004322375.1 Bacteroidota bacterium | reverse complement strand
CACCGAATGATGAAGATGACATCCCGCCATTATCGTTGTAAATGAAGTTACATTGAAAATAGAGTTATAGCAGAAGCGATGCTCTACACTCGTAGAACTATAAGACCCATCGCTGGAACATTTTTTTTGTAAAGCGTTTTTTTAATGAATATCATTGAATGATTCAGACACTCTGCCACGTATCGAGCATAGAACACATCCGTTCTAATATTTATGTCATGGGTTTTGGGTCTTCGGAAATCGCGTCCAGCTCAATGGCGGGTCAATTTGTAAACATTAAAGTCAACGAGACCTATCAACCTCTTTTTCGACGTCCGTTCAGCATTTATCATATCGAGGGGGAAAATGTAAAAATTATTTTTCAAGTTTTTGGTCAAGGGACAAAAGCTCTAATTCAAAAACAGTTATCTGAGAAGATAGACGTAATCGGTCCGCTAGGCCGCGGCTATAATGTTCGAGATGATTTTGAAACGGCGTTATTAGTCGGCGGCGGCTTAGGCGTCGCGCCCCTACCGATTCTTACCAATCAATTGAGAACAAAAAGAATCGTAACATTTCTTGGAGGGAGAACAAAAGAACAAATTCTGCCTACTTATCTTGAAAATGTTCAGATTGCGACTGATGATGGAAGCGCCGGATACAAAGGAACGGTTGTTGACCTATTAGAAAAATATTTGGTGCAGGAACAGGTTGTAAAGCCCAAAATTTTTGCCTGCGGACCTAATGTAATGTTGAAAGTCCTTGGTAAGCTCGCAGCTAAACGTTCTATTCCCTGTGAAGTCTCTCTTGAAACGGTGATGGCATGTGGAATTGGAATTTGTCAAGGATGTCCGGTGGAAAGAACCGATGGGAGAAAAAAATATTCACTTGTGTGTAAAGAAGGTCCCGTGTTTGATGTTCAAAGCGTAGTATTTCCATTATGATTAATACAGAAGTAACAATCGGTTCGTTGAAGCTAAAGAATCCCGTTTTAACGGCATCGGGAACATTTGGATACGGGGATGAGGTGAAGGAATTGGTTGACGTCACCAGACTTGGGGGGATTATTACAAAATCGCTTTCACTCAAGCCGCGGGATGGGAATTCGCCGAACAGAATAGTTGAAACGGCAAGCGGGTTGCTAAACTCGATCGGGCTGGCAAACATTGGAGTTCATGCTTTTATTAAGGAAAAGCTCCCGTATCTTCGTAATCTCGAGACAACAATCATAGTCAATATTGCAGCAAGCACGATAGAGGAATATTGTGACGTGCTTTCAATATTAGAGACGGAAACAGGAATTGATGGATACGAGATCAATGTTTCTTGTCCGAACGTCAAGGAGGGAGGGTTAACCTTCGGGACGAATTGCGCGATGACCGAGGAGATAACCCGCCGCCTTCGCTTGTTAACAAAAAAAACATTAATCCTTAAGCTCACTCCGAATGTTACCCGTATTGCAGAGTTTGCCCGGGCTGTCGAACGAGCAGGCGCGGACGGAGTTTCTGTCGTCAACACATTTATCGGTATGGCGATTGACATCCGGACGAGGAAACCGAGACTTTCGACAATAACGGGAGGGCTCTCGGGTCCGGCGATTAAGCCCCTCGCGCTTGCTAAGGTCTATGAGGTTGCACAAGCGGTGAAAATTCCTGTTATCGGTATCGGTGGCATAATGACCTGGGAAGATGCGATTGAGTTCCTGTTAGCTGGAGCGACGGCTATTCAGGTGGGAACTGCAAATTTCATTACTCCTTCGGCAGGTGTGAAAATTGCTGAAGGGATACAACGGTTTTGTGAGGAAGCGAATGTTCGGGATGTGCGTGAGCTGGTCGGAGCGATGCGCTCTGAACGGTGAGCGGTGTGGTGTGCGATGCGCATGTGCGGAATGTGAGAGATGGTGAAGTTTAGAATGATTCAAGATACAAGATACTGGAAATGCGATGCAGGATATGAGATATGGGATACAAGACATAGGATACAAGATGCACGATTTGAGTTTTAGGCTACTTACGATATATGAAATACACACAAACTGAAAACCGGAAACAGAAAACCGGAAACAGTAGTATTTCATTTCTTTATTCTTTGCAGAAATTTGGCATAAAGCTGGGGCTTAGAAACATGGAGGAGCTATTAGAGTATTCCGGGAATCCTCAAAGCAAATTCCCTTCCATTCATATTGCAGGAACAAATGGGAAGGGGTCAACAGCGGCAATGATTGCTGCTATTCTTACCGCATCAGGATATCGAACCGGATTATATACTTCCCCCCATCTTGTGCGTTTTAATGAACGGATTCGTGTGAACGGTGTTGCCATTCCGGAGAGGATGCTCGCGAAGTACACAAGATATTTCATGCCGGTTATCAAGAAAACGCGAGCGACTTTTTTTGAAGCAACAACTGCAATTGCTTTCCAATATTTTGCCGACCAAAATGTTGACATCGCAGTAATTGAAACAGGGTTAGGAGGAAGACATGACGCCACCAATGTGCTAACACCTCTTCTTAGTATCATTACCTCGATAGGATTTGACCATACGGAACAATTGGGAAAAAGCCTATCGAGCATTGCGTATGAAAAGGGCGGAATCATAAAGAGGGAAATACCGTGTCTTACAGGAGTGACATTGAAAGAGCCATTGAGCGCGATTCAAACTATCGCCCGTGAAAAAAGTTCTCTGCTTCTGCGCGCCAACAAAATTTCCGCTGGACAAATTAAGCGGGATGATTTATCAGGGCTTGAAATTGATTTAAAGACGGATAAATGCTTTTATCGCAATCTCCGTGTCTCATTGGCGGGGAATCATCAGGCGAGAAATGCAATGCTTGCAATACTTGCAGTGGAACATCTTGCAGAGTCGCATGGATTTAATAATATAACTATCCGGAGCGTAAGAATGGGATTGAAGAAGGTTCAATTCTATACGGGTTTTCGCGGAAGGCTTCATGTTATCAAGAACCACCCTCTCACCATTGTTGATGTCGCGCATAATTCAGACGGCATAACAACTGCACTATCATCGTTACAACGATTAATTTTGAATAAGCCGGTAGTTGTGTTCGGGGTGATGGCGGATAAAGAATATACACCCATGATTACAGCCATCGGGAAACTTGCGCGTGTTGTTATTGCAGTTCAACCCAATATCGCCAGAGCATTAGAGAGTAAAAACATTATTGAGATTGCTCAATCGTTAGGCGTTTCTTCGTATGACGGGAAGACCGTTGCAGAAGGGATAAAACTAGCATCTAAGTTGGTTCATTCAGATGAAGCTATAGTTATTATCGGGTCGCATTTTGTGGCGGGGGAGGTGATTCGTTAGTAACTTCAGTTTGCTTTCTGCAATCATTCCATCCTTAACTAACAATCTTATATTTTCTCACCCTAAGTTTTTTCTGTATCTTTTCTAATAATTTGATAACCTAACCAAGACGAGTACCATTATGATAGACACTGAGTTCCTTTCACGTATTTCTATTTTTTCTTCGCTCAATAAAGAAGATATAGAACAACTTTCAAAGCTTTGGAAACCCATTCAAAGAGATGAAGGTCAGCTGATATTTAAAAAAGGTGATCCGGGAACTTCGATGTATGTTATCCGGGAAGGAGAGGTTGCAATTACGGTTTGGAATGAGGATAACCAGCAAACGGTGCTTTCTATCTTTGGCGAAGGGGATTTTTTTGGTGAACTTTCGTTATTTAAAAGTTCACCAAGAAGCGCA